>JAFDDL010000201.1 GCA_019310865.1 Deltaproteobacteria bacterium
CATTGAGGCTGTTGGAAATCCCAATGCATTTGCCCAGGCCCTTAAATCGGTTCGCAGGGGGGGACGGATCTCAGTGGTCGGGCTGTTCCCGGATGCCGTGCAACTGCCGCTTCAAGAACTGGTCTATTATGGTGTTCAGATCACCATGGGCTTGGGAAATGTATCGCGAATGGATAGACTGATGGGCCTCGTTGAAGCCGGAAGGGTTGATTTAACCCCTCTGGCAACCCATAGCTTTGCCCTGGAAGATGCCTTGGCGGCTTACGATCTTTTTGAAAACCATAAGGATCAGTGTGTAAAAGTGCTGCTAAAACCTTAAGAAGTGGTTTCAAAGCCTCATCTTTGAAACCACTTCTATAGAGCTCCGTCTGGCGTGTACATTTTATTTCAAAATATCACGGAATAGTGCCGGCGTTTCGATGATCTGCTTTAGTCGACCCAGAAACATAGAGGCCGGCACACCATCGACCACCCGATGATCGTGGGTGAGGCAAAGGTTGGTCATGGTTCGGATGGCCAATTGGTCTTGAAAAACGGCCGGTTTCGGTCCGATCTTGCCGATGGCTAGGATGGCGCTCTCCGGCGGCTTGATAATGGGGGTGATAATATCCGTTTCGACTTTGCCCCCACTGCTGAAGGTAAAGGTTCCTCCGGAAAGGTCCTCCGACGACAGTTGGCCGTTTCGGGCCTTTTTTGCAAGCGACTTAATTTTACGACTGATCTGGACCAGGCTTTTCTTGTCTGCGTCTCGGATTACCGGCACCACCAGACCCTCATCGAGGGAAATCGCCACACCGATATTATATTGATCCCAGCAGATAATTTCATCCTGATAAATAGCGGAATTAACGATGGGATACGCTTTTAAAGCCGCGGGGATGATTTTTACGATAAGATCCACATAGGTAATCTTGGTGTCTGGATAATCCAGCATCAGCTCCGCCCGGTAATCAGAAAGCGCCGTCATGTCCGCTTCGGAGACAATGGTCAGCTGGGCACCGACCTGCAGGCTCTTATGCAGGTTGTTGGCAATGGTGCGCCGCATTCCGACATAGGGAATCCGCTTTAATACGCTCAAGCCATTGATTTCCCCCACCTCACCTTCTGGAAGCGGTCCTGGTTCGTCGGTGGACCCTTCAGCGGTTTCAGACGCAATATCCGCTTGATCAGGCGCAATTTCCACCTCTTCAGGAATGGTTTCCTTATATGTTTCAAATTCTTCCCGGCTGTCAGCCACAGCGGCCAGCAAAGAACCGATGCTCACCTTGTCTTGCACCTTTTTAACGTGAAACAGCAAACCGTCAGTGGGTGAAAAAACTTCATGGCTAACCTTGGCGGTTTCGATGATAACAGCAAGATCGTCTTTTTTTATTGATTGGCCATCTTCGACGCAAAACTCAATGACCGTGATGTCTTCCTCACTCATCCCCAATTTCGGTACGCTGATATCCGATACCATTGTCTTAACCTTCTTTCATTATATTCTGTCTGCCGCGCGTAGTGATACCCATGACTTGGCCAATATTTTGACCAAATCATGGATGAAACCAGTCTTTTAAATCCCTTTTCCACTAATTCATGGCGGCCCCACCGCACACATTTAGCGCTTGCCCCGTAATCTGGTCCGCCTCGGACGAAGCCAGAAATACGACGGCATTGCCGATATCCGCCGGGGTTTGGGGCCGCTTCATGGGGATCATCTGCTCAACCATGGCCCCAAAGATGGTATCCAGGTCCATCCCCTTAAAATCCGGAATGGTATGCGAAAGGGCCTGGGCGCCCTTACGCCACATCTCCGTCCAGATTACCCCCGGGCAGATGCAGTTGACGTTGATGTTAAACGGTGCCAGCTGCAGGGCCACGGCCTGGGAAAAGAGGAGAACACCGGATTTACTGGCGCAATAATGAGGAATAAAATCCACCCCTTTGCGGCCGCCGATTGAAGAGATATTGATGATTTTGCCGGACTGCTGGTTTTTAAAATGGGGCGCTGCCGCCTGGTTGCACAGAAACACCCCTTTTAGATTAACATCCATGGTAAGATCCCATTCCGCCTCACTGATATTCTCCAGGATCGCCGGTTCTCCCGTATCGCCCTGCGCGTCAAACCCGCCGACACCGGCGCCGCATACAAGAATGTCCAGCCGTCCCATGGCTTCTATAGCCGTGTTTACCGACTTCGTGCAGTCGGCTTTACTGCGCACATCGGCTTGAACCGCTACGGCCTTTTGCCCGGTTTCCTCAATGGCTTGAACGGTTTTTTGGGCCAAATCGAGATTGATATCACTTACCACAACATTCGCGCCTTCTTGCGCCAGGCGCAGGCAAATACCCTGGCCCAAGCCGCCGCCACCGCCCGTGACGATGGCCACCTTATCTTTTAAACGCATGACAAACCTCCTTCGGGTTTCTGCTGTTTTTTTACATCGTACGCTTGATCGCACGAACAATGCTGTCCTTATTTGGCAAGTAAAGGTCTTCCAATGCCCCGCTGCCGGGAACCGGAACCATCGGTGCGGCAACGCGTTGAACCGGCGCTTTGAGCAATGAGAAATATTCACTGCTTGCCAAAGCGGCAATTTCGGCACCCAAGCCTCCCCGCACCCTTCCTTCTTCAACGGTAACCAGCCGGCCCGTTTTTTCCAGAGATTCAAAAATCGCGTCCTTGTCCAACGGCACGATGGTGCGTGGATCGATCACTTCAACATCGATGCCTTCACCGGCCAATTCCTGGGCGGCATTCAATGCCTCATAGACCATGAAACCAAAAGCAACCACGGTTACATCCTTTCCCGGTTTTCGAATCACCGCCTCACCAAAGGGAATGGTGTATTCTTCTTCCGGCACCTCGCCTTCAATACCGCCGAATATGATTTTCTTATGTTCAAAGAAAATCACCGGGTCATTGCTGCGGATGGCGGACTTCAGCAATCCTTTGGCATCATAGGGCGTTGAGGGTTCCACGAGGATGAGACCCGGGGTCTGAACAAGCTGGGACTCCAGACATTGGGAATGTCCGTAGCCCATTCGGATACCGCCGCCCAGAGCCGTTCGGATGGTAACCGGGACCGGAAACTGACCCCCGGAGATGTAACGCCACTGGGCCATTTGATTGCAGATCTCGTCCATGGCCAGCATGGCAAAGTCCATAAACATCAACTCAAGCACAGGCCGCATGCCGAACATAGCGCTGCCGATGGCAACACCGGTGATGGCATTTTCAGCGATGGGGGTATTCAGGACGCGGTCGTCGCCAAACTCTTTAACCAACCCGGCTGTTTGCCCAAACACACCGATATGAACATCCTCACCGATAACAAATACATCCTGGTCACTGCGCATCTCTTCTGCCATGGCCTCATTAATCGCCTGCAGGAAACTAATTTTTCTGGTCATTATAGTATCCCTCCCGTTTCATACACATCTTCAAAAAGGTCTTTTGCGGTTGGATCCGGCGACGCAAAGGCAGTTTCAAAGGCCTCGTCGTTCTGAGCCGTAACTTCATTGCGCATACTCTGGTCTTGGTCTGCCGTTAATGCTTCTCTTTCCAACAGGACATTTCGGCAAAGATCGATGGGATCGCGCTTTGCCCATTTCTCCAGCTCGGCTTGATCCACGTACCCTCCCGGGTCGCCTGAAAAGTGCAGTGCCATTCGAAAGGTCTTGGCCTCCACCAAATAGGGCCCATTGCCGCTTCGGGCATGTTCCACCGCATTTTGCGTGGCGTCGTAAACCACCTCGATATCCTGTCCGTCGATGATTTGGGTGGGAATACCGTAGCATTCGGCCCGAGGCGCCACGTCCGGTGTGGTATAACACTCGCCCATAAAGGTCATCTCGCAATACTGGTTGTTGCACACGGCAAAGACCACGGGAAGGTTCCACAGCGCAGCCATGTTCATGGCAGGATGCGCGTCGGCCTGGTTGCAGGTTCCCTCACCCACGAAATAGAGGATTACCTGACCGGTATTTTTCATTTTAGCCGCCAGGGCGGCCCCGACTGCCATGGAGAAATCCGAGCCCAGGCTCGATACAACCGGTGGAATGTTGTTTTCTTTATCCCCCAGGTGCAGTGTGGCTTTTCCATTGCAGAGACCGCTCTTTTTTCCCAGATACTCGGCCCAAATGTTTAACGGGGTCATTCCCTTTCCGATATATTCTCCGACCCCGCGGTGGGTGCCGAATAGAATATCTTCTTTTCTAAGCGGGCCGGTGACGCCAATGGCCACCGCTTCCTGACCGGTGCCGAAATGCCCCATCAGATGAATTTTACCCTCTTGAAGCAGTTTGTCGTGAAGCTCCTCAAGAGATCTTACCACTAACATTTTCCGGTAAAGTTCCAATAGTTTTTCGTTGCTCAAAGACATGGTTTACCTCTCAGTTTTCAGTTGTTTTTTTAACCTACTATTGACCAGGTGATTCATTAGGTCAATGACGGAAACCCGTCATTTCCTTACCACTACGCTGATATGCCATTGGATTAATTATTTATTTAAAATCGACAGGACTCATGTAAAGGACGAAAGTCTTGACAGAATTTGTTTTTCGTTATATAAACCGCCTGTTTTATATTAATAAGGTACCCTTTCTATGCATTTGCCATTAGATCAAGCAGAAATCAGGGACGTATTCTTTGCCAGCCAGCGGCTTTTGCAAGCCGGAACCGTCGAAGAGCTTCGCAGGGAAACCCTTACCACCCTGCAATATCTATTTCAGGCCGAAAAGGGCAATTTTTTCCTTTCTAATGGGGATGATCATCGGTCCGGTCTTAATTTAGGCAAGGTTGTCAGCAGTGGCATATCGGATAAAGATCTGCGGTTGTTTCGCCGCTATTATCACCAATTAGATCCTTTTAAAAATATTCTCAAAAGCCGAATACCCCAATCGCAGGTCATGACGTTTGACCAAGTCATGCCGTTTCCCAAATTGATTAAAACAGAATATTATAACGATTTTTTAAAGCCCCAGAATATCCATGACCAGCTAGCCATTTATTTAAAGTCCGGCAATCGTTTTTTGGGGGTCACCGCACTTTTCCGACCCCGGAGCTCTCCGGTATTTTCAGTTGCCGAAAAGGCCAAAGCCAAACTGATGGTACCGTTTCTAACCGCTGCCGTGGAACGGGCAATGTCGATAAAGAAAAGCCGGGATCTCGTACAAACCATCCGTTCCCTAACGCCCGATCTGCCTTATGACGGCATCGTGATACTGGATCGATCATTGACCCCTGTGTATTACAATAAAGCTGCATTTGATATTATTGCATGTTTGCATCAATCCGACGGGAAACACCGCTCATTTCCAGAGGATCTTCCAGAGACCCTTATGATTGAAGCCCAAAAATTATCGACCGCCATGAACCGCTCAGAACGCAAGGATATTGCGTGTACCGAGCTGAAAATCCCAACGAGAAATCATTCCGGTAAAATCACCACCCATCTGCGGGTTCTTTACAATGATGACCTGTCGCCCAAAATTCTGATTTGTTTCAACCCGACCAACAAGTCCCTGAAGCCCAATAGCGCATTAAGAAAAATGGGTATTTCAAAACGTGAGCTCGACATTGTACATCTGCTTGCCGAGGGCAAAAAAAATTCCGAGATTGCCGCATCCCTGTTTATCAGCGAATATACAGTTGAAAATCATCTCCGGTCCATATATCGAAAAATGGATGTAAAAAATCGAACGGCGCTTGTCTGCAAGGTGATTAACATCAACGCATGAAATCCCCTAAAAGCTCATCCGTAGTCAGTCAAAAGTCATTTTGTAAGCGGATTACGTGTTTTTAATACGGTGGGCATAAACAAGGATGTTTGTATCTACGGCTATCATCCGCCATGCCCTTCATAGGCTGCTGACCGGATTTTCTGCCAGCCTTCTCCACGAAATTCATCCTGAAGGCCGTTCCCTTTAAAAGCGGCTTTCCTCAACTTGAAATTTTGATCTGATTTTTGTTTGGAAATAATTTCACGCAGCCCCTGTTCAACAAGAGAACGCAGCGTGATCTGTCTTTGAGCGGACAGTTTTTTAGCATCCTGTAACAACGAATCAGAAATATCTATGGTTGTCTTCATATTGCTAACAATATCATTCGATATGGGTTAATCAACATATTTTAACGATAGGCTTCATCCTCGGTGGGAAAAAGCCGGCCCGGCCCCTTGTGATGGTGCATCTCTGGTTTATATCCGACGCTACTTTGGCGAAAAAAGCTTGCCATTTTGGCACAGATTGATTATCATAATCATTAATTGACAAACACCATAGCCAAAACAAGGGGGTTTTATGCCAATAGTCGAAAAAAGATTTCAAACTAGAATGCCTTATCATGTCCATGAAAAACTGACACATGCAGCAGAGTTGTCAGGGGCGACTTTAAATCAATTTGTTGTGCAATCTGCATTGGAGAAAGCCAATTCTGTTTTGGAACGAGAGCGGGTATTAAATTTAACATTCCGGGATGCAGAGATATTCTTTGATGCAATCGAAAATCCACCCCCACCAAACGATCGTTTATTAAAAGCAGCCGAAGCCTATAAAATGGAATTTGGTAATGAATAGGCTTGAAGAGCTTAACCGTTCTCATAATAGAGCTGGATTTGACTGTGGGGTAAAGGAATTAAATGAGTTTCTTAATAACCTTGCCCGACAGAATCTAAAAAAAGGACTTTCTCGGACATTCGTATTGATCAAAAAAAGTGTCCC
>JAFDDL010000202.1 GCA_019310865.1 Deltaproteobacteria bacterium
AATTCTCGGTCTTTGCTCAGCCCCTTTATTTTTTCATCCGGCTTGATGATTCGGAATGCGGGGGTCGCGGCCAGGCAGCCGGCCTTGCCGAAGTAATTGTCTTCCTCCTGGCAGCTGGCGGAGTTGTGGGTATCCGTGGAGCCGATCATCCCGAACTTATAAGGGTTGAAGCCTTTTTTTTCACTCAGTTCGAGCCCCGTTTTATATGCCTGCCGAACGTACATTGCGGGTCGTAGCGCATTTTTTGAAATCGGCGGTTTTGCGGCTTTCTCTGCAGGCGCATTCGCGGCTTTCTCCTTTTTCGGTTGCCTCGGGAAGCGCTCGACGATTTCAAAATCCGCCCACTCATCCGTGGGAGAAAGCAGGGGACTCGTTTCGGAAGTGCCCTTGACCTGGGTCATCTCGACGATGGGCTCGTTGCGCAGCCGCTGGGCGGCCCATTCTGCATCGGCGCCGGATCCGCTGGATTTTATCATGGTAAACGCAAGACCGCCGCTCAAGTTCGGGTTGTGCGGGATGGCAAACGCCTCTATTCCTCGTCCGCGGATCCCGTCCAGCCAGTTCCACAAATCTTCGGGATGTTGCGAATCCAAAGCGCTGAAAGGTCTGTAGGGCACATTGCTTCCCCGGAAAATGACGTTTCGGTGAAGGGTCATGCCGCCCGGTGCGGATGTCCATTCGTAGCCGGCGAAGGTCGTGAACTTGCCGGGCACATAATGCCGCTCGGCTGCGGCAACGACCTCCTGCCAGGCGGAGCGTTCCACAATAGGATCATGCCACGCCGGGTTGATTTTTCCCATCTTCTTGTATTGTTTATTCATTTGACCGTGCTTTATGAATCCCCGAACGATCTTCATCCGGTCGCAATCCCCATCGGGCGCGGCAGGGTTGTTTTTACGCCGTGAATTCAATACGCCCAGGTATTCGGCATGATCGGTCACTGCCAAAAAATCCATGGTGCCATGCTTCAGCTGGATCTTGCCCCCGCCGGCAAAGTCGATGGCTTCACCCTTGGCATAGCGGTAGGCGTCTTCGGGCAGGGTTTTCGTGCCGAACAGCCTTGCATCCCATGAAAACCCTGTGTGAACGTGCAAATCGCCGAAGTAGGCATTGCGCGAGGGATTAAAATCAAGCGTTCGCTCCTTGGTGAAAGCCAGGGATGGTATGAGACACAGGAGTACGGCAATGACTGGCAGGGGAAATCGAATTCGCATATTGAACCTTCCTTTTTAATAAACCACGGTCGCTGCGGTTTTCTTTGGGTTGACATTAAGAAAAATTATAACTAACTGGTTATATGGAAATTAATGAATAATGATATGTATATTTATACATCTATATTATGACATCGATCAAGTCAAGCTTTTTTTCCGTAAAGAAAAAGCGTCCGGTAAATCATCTTGAGTGTCAGGTGAAAATCGTATCCGTCTCTCCCATATTCAGGAATATGATCAGCCCTGTCAATACGAATGCGCCGGCCCCCAAAAACAGGGAACGAACCCCGAAGGTGTCGATCAACACGCCGCCGATGAAAGGTCCGATCAGCATGGTGCCGAACTGGCAGGCCATGTATCCCCCCATGAAACCGGCCCGCTGCCGGGCCGGGATAATCGTGAGGAAAAACCGGTACCCCACGGTTATGATCCCTGCGAAAGCCGCTCCCCCCGCCAGCAGAAACCCAAAGGCCGTGGTAAATACCTGGCAGAAGCTGACACCGAACATGCAGCCGGCAAAGCCGAAAAGGCTGGCTGCGGTAATCCATCGAGGATTGATGCGGTTGCTAAGAACAGCCATGGGGAAAGTGAATAGGAACATGGATGCGGTGAATGCGAAATATCCCATAATGGCCTGCCGGGTGGTTAAACCGAAAAGCTCCTGGCCTGCAATGACAAAGAAGCCGCTGACAATCCAGATGCCGCTGCACCAGAAAACCATGGCCATGTAAAAGCGCCTCACTGTTTTGTTTCCTAGCGCCTGGCGTATCCATCCGCTGCGCTCCGGCGTGGATGGATGCGCGGGTTCCCGGGTGCCCAGAAGCAAAAAGGCGGCACCTGCCGCAATCATAAAAGTGGCCAGGGCGAATGGGGCCTCATGTGATCTATCCCAATTCATGGCGCCGAAATATAGATAGATCAGGTTCCCGGCACCCCCCATGAAAAACATCACCCCGGAGGCCGTTCCCTGCTGTTCCGGCGGTGTGATATCCGGCATATAGGCAAAGTAAGGAGCCAGACCGGTATAAAACGAGGCATACATCACTAAAATACCCGGCACGATGGCGCCCATGGTTTGGAGGTGCGGCAGAACCAGAAGCAATAAAATGGTCAGCGACCATCCGACCAAAATCAACGGTTTCCGCTTGCCCCACCGTGTCCTGAGCCGGTCCGAAAAAGCACCGGCTACGAGTGGTACGGTCAACCCGAAAATGCCTGAAGATGACAGCAGCAGCCCGGTCAGGGTTTTCGATCCGGTCAACTGGTTTAAATGGAGGGGCAGTGTGGCAAAGTTGAATCCCCAGAAGGTCTGAATGGAAAAGAGACCGAATCCCACCAGCACCATTTGAAACGGGGATAGCTTTTTCATCATTTCCGATTAAAGAAAAAGTGCCCGATAGATCATCTTGAGCGTCAGGTGAAAATCGTATCCGCCTCTCCAGATTGCGATAAAATAGAGCGACACAAGGGAAACCAGGAGGCCTGCCACCGGGACAGGCGTCAGCACTTTAGTGGCGCCTGCCTGTTTTTTGAAGATTTTCCGGCATGCCAGTTCACAGATCGAGATCAGGCCGACCTGCCCTAATAGAAGCATCAGCTGGACGGATGTGAACAGGGCATAAAAGATTCCCTCCGGAATGGTCACACCGGCGGTCACTCGGATGAACTCCTTGAGGCACCAGGCCATGGGCATCACATAGGCGCCGAGGATTCGCTCCGGCTGGGATGCACCGTTGGCGTACATGACCGGATAGATGATCACGGTGCCGAAACCCACGCAGATGACCAGCAGCACCCAGTTAACGGCGGCCAGGGTTCTATAGAGCGACACATCTTCGATATGCCCCAGGAGATTATACAGACCGTTTAGCAGGAGCCAGGTGACCAGCAAGGCGCCCACCGGTATTAAAAGCCGTTTATACAGTCCGTTGCGGTCAACCGGTGTCGAATTATCGGGCATTTTCTTTTCGCTCCTTGTATTCCATCAGTTTGGTCTTCAACCCGGGCAGGACCCGTTGCCCCTCCGGAGACCCCAGCAGATTCCTGAGATTTCTCGGATCCTTCACAACATCGTAGAGTTCGGGCGCCATACGGGACTGATTATATTCGATGTACAGATGTTGCCGGGTTCTCACCGCATCGATTTCCGGTACGGTGTATGGTGGGAAATCCTTGAAGAATTCGTAGTGAAAGGATTCTCTCAGTTTCACCGGCTGATTTTCCAAAATTTTCCGGAAGCTTTTTCCATCCATACCGTCCGGAATCGGAAGCCCGGCCATGTCCAGGAGGGTGGGCGCCAGGTCCACGTTGAGGACCATCTCATCGGAGCGTCTTCCCGGTGCCTTCAGGCCGGCCGGATACCTCACGATAAAGGGGATTCGCATCGAGGGGAAATGGGCCCATCGCTTGTCAAAATGAGCCTTGTCACCAACCAGGAAGCCGTTGTCGGTGGAGTAGACTACCAGTGTGTTCTCGGCGATACCCAGCCGGTCCAGTTCGTCCAGGACCCGTCCCACCTGCCTGTCCACCGATGAGATGAGGCGGCAGTATTTTTTATACATGCCTTCCACATTCCATAAAAACCCGCCGTATATCTCGCCGTTTGCCATACCGGCAAAGCGGTGGGCCCATTTGGGCAGATGATCGATATTTTCGTTTTTGTAAAACGCTTTAAATCCCGGCGGATTGACGAAGGGACCGTGGGGGGCCTTGTGGGCCAGGTAGAGGCAAAAGGGATTGTCCTTTTCCTTCCGGATAAACTCTATGGCAAAGTCGGCCAGATCTTCATCCAGGAATTTGCCTTCCCGGGGTGTCTCCACACCGTCAATCACCAGGGGGCAGTTGAAATGATCCCCCTGGCCGGTCTTGTGGGTAAACGTAATGAAGCGATCCACGCCCCGCAGCTCGGGCAGGGGGCCGGGCATATGCCATTTTCCGATAAAGGCGGTTTTATATCCCCCTTTTTTCAGCTTTTCCAAAACGGTGACGTTCTTGTTCTTCCAATAAGTGATATTATTCTTCACCCCGTGCTTGTGGGCATACTGGCCCGTGATAAAGCTGGCCCGGGACGGACTGCATAGAGACGTGGTGCAAAAAGCGTTGTTAAAGAAGACTCCCTCACGGGTCAATCGATCCAGATTGGGTGTTTTGATCCAGGGATGGTTTTGCACCCCCAGGTGATCAAAGCGGTGATCATCGGATAGGATGAAGACGATATTGGGTTTTGTTTCCCCGCCTATTGAACTGCCGGGAAAAAAGACCAAAAGAAATCCCACTGCAACAAAGGCCAGCAGTACCTTGCCGGCTTTTTCCCAAATCATGGCACCCATCATTGTTTTATTCCCCCGCCGTATCGTCAGGCTTGAATGAAGGGCGGGCGCTGCCCGCCCCTGATTTTTTCTAGCAAAGCATTTTTCTGGACAGGGCCTCGGCATAGATATGCAGCCAGGCCACCCGTTCCAGCGTCACCTCGATACCCACCACATAGGGTTGCAGTTCAAGGAAGGGAATAATATTTTTTCTGACCCAGGCGCCGGCGGGCTCCTGAATGCTCAGGTTATAATTCCCGCCTTTGAGCATGGCCTCTTTATAGCGCTCATCGCCGGTGATGCTGTAGAGCCAGCCCGTTCCCCAGGCGACCTTGCCGGATGTGAGGTCTTCCAGAACCTTGGGCAGGCATTTCTGGGAAAGCCCGAATACCCGTTCCGCCGAATCGAGCCATCGGCTGTCCCCGGTGGCCCGGTTCAGGGCGGCAAAAGCGGCCATGGCCGCCCCGAAATACCAGTAGAGCTGATTTGGTGCGTCGAAGATCACAATGTTAACATTTTCCGTGCCGGGCTGAAAATGGGTGATCAACTTTCCATCCCATCCCATACGCAGATATAGCTTATCATCCGGATCGGGTTGCGCGTCCATCATCCGTTCGAGAAACGCGCCGCATTTAATCGCCGATTCCTTTCGGCCGATGGTGGCCAGGGCCACGGTTCCCAGGCAGGTGGTGCCCCAGTCAAGGATGTTTTCCCGCTCATGGTATTCGCACCGGAGCGGCAGTCCTCCCAGCTCCTTGTGGACGGCCTTTTCCAGATAATCACCACCCGGTTCCGACAGATCGGTTCTCCCATTGGCGTGTGATCCCCATGTTAACCAGGCATTTCGATAGTTGGCATCGGCCGGGGTGGACGGATCACAGTGACCACAATTAAAATCACCATCTTCAAAAAAATGTTTGCCGATATAATCGGTCGCAAGGGCTGCTTCCTTGTCATATCCGGCCAGTTTAAGGGCTAGGGGGGCCTTAAACACCCCCATCACCATGTGCTCGGTATCTTGAAAACTACCGTCCGGATTCATCAGATTTAAAACCCAATCTTCCGCCCGTTTTGAGGCGGCAAGAAATTTTTCTATACTCTCTTTCATCGTGGTGACTCCTTTCATATCAAGCTTTTCTAAACTGCTCCTGAGCTTGGTTTTCAAAGCGATTGGATTGAACCGCTACTGGTTATCGTATAACTCGACCACAGCCCCGATGGCGCGCCCGACGTTCCCCTTGACGATGCTCATTTGCAGAAGCGATTTGACCAGGGAGCAAATGGGGGTCGGGGTTCCGGTGCTTTCCGCCATTTGCTGGGCCAGCCGAAGATCCTTGTGGGCCAGGCCGGTAAAAAATCCCAGGTCCACCACCTTGGCCATGTGAGCCAGGATCATATTTTCATTTGTTCTGGGGACGTTGAGCGATTGAATCTCCGCCAGCACCTTGGTGTCGACCCCCGCTTTCTCGGCAAGGGTGAATCCTTCCACGATCACGGCGCCTCTGACCACGGTCATCAGGTTGTTGGCCAGCTTGGTTGCCGATCCTGTCCCCACCGGTCCGCAAACCAGTGTCCGCGCCCCGACGGCATCCAGAACATCCCGGCAGGCCAGAATATCCTTTTTGTTTCCACCGGCCATCATGATCAGATCCCCGCTGAGCGCATCCATGGGACTGCCGCCCACCGGCGCGTCGAACATGATGACGCCCTCTTTAGCCGCGGCCGCGCTGACCTTTTTGCTGCATTCCGGGTCCACTGAACTGGTGTCGATGAGATAGAGCCCCTCATGAGCACCGCTGAGCAGTCCGTTCTCACCCAGGTAGACCGCTTCCACATGGCTGGGCTCGGGAAGCATGGTCATGACCACATCTGCAAATTGGGCCACCTCCTTGGGGCTGGAAGCCAATTTGGCTGCGTTTTCAAAGGGTTTCATGGCATCGGGATTGACGTCGTATACGCACATCTCGAAACCGGCATTGACGAGATTGGTTGCCATGCCGTTGCCCATCATTCCCATTCCGATAAATCCGACTTTCTTCATAGCAAAATCCTCCATTTCTGAAATATAGTCTATCTAATTACAGAGAGTTAGTTAGTGCCCATCCACAAATGGCCAATTCGATGTCTGCGCTTATCTGCTCGATATCTGCGTTACGCGAAAAATTTTATCCTCGGA
>JAFDDL010000203.1 GCA_019310865.1 Deltaproteobacteria bacterium
ATTTGGCGGATTCAGGTCTCCCATTTCCATCAAGGTGTCCGCAACGGTTGCTCGCAGACAATCGAAAAGGTGGATGGAGTTGTCGGAAAAAAATCGAGGCGAGTTTAGTATCCATTCATAAGGAAATTTAGTCGGTGATTGGGAACACCTGGCCGGATTTCCTTTCCCAGAGATATATGGGAAGAATTATGACCCGGGTGTCAAGAATTTTGTTGAAAAAATCATTTGGAATTATGAGTATCGGTATTTCGCTGATGATGTTTGGGGGAAAGCCTTTCAGATCTCCCAGAGAAAGGGGGAACGGGTTCGGACCAGTTTGAGTGACTGGGGGGCGATTTTCGCGATCGGTCGAATGTACGTCGATCCCGCACCCGAAATCAAAGAAAACCAACTCAGAATCCGGCAGCCTTTATATCAAGTGCTTCTGACGCCTCCGAGCGTCAAGAATTTTAGTGTGTTGGCTTACCGATACCTTGACCCGGTAAAGGAGGATGACATGTGGTTGTACGTGCCGGCGTTAAGAAGGACCCTGAGGGCGGAAGCCGGGCAAAGAAGCACACCGGTTCAGGGCCTCATTCAGGCACCCGATGACTATGTTGGGGGATGGAATGCCAAGCCGTCACTGTTTACGTATGAGTTTGTGGGTGAACAGAAAATGCTGATTTTATCGGATCTCAAAATAGACATTGAGAAGGTAAGGAAAACCAAATACGAGGAAGTGTATTTTCACGAAGAGGGCTGGGAGGTCAGAGATTGCTATATCATCGATATTACTCCCAAAGATCCCAAATACCCCCAGAGCAAAAAACGGCTCTATATGGATAAAGAAGCCACGAGCATGATCGCTTACACGGACACGTGGGACCGGGCCGGTCAGAAGTGGAAGTGGTTCGGGGGGTATTATGAACAGGTCGAGATGGCGGACGGGGTAATAATTCCGCTTTTTGCCGGCATGTGCGGACAGGATGTGCAGGTCGGTGTCCTCTTTTCCAATATTGGCAAATCATGGCCAAATGGAGCGTTCAAGAAACAGAAATTGGCGGATTATTCGGTATCAAACCTTCGGAGAAGAGCCAGATAGTTGGATTATTCAGGGCATCATATCGAATGACTTCAAGGATTATGCCGGATAGTTCAAATGAAGGTGATCAACCAGCAAAAGGAAGGCTCCAATGGGGGAAACTGAGTATTCAGTTATAGGAAAGCCTGTTCCCAGAATTGATGCGCCGGCAAAAGCCAAAGGGGAAGCGATCTACACGACGGATATCACCTTGCCCGGTATGTTGTATGGGAAACTGCTCAGAAGCCCTCATCCTCATGCCAAGATTGTCAGTATCGATACCAGTGAAGCCGAAAAGCTCGCCGGTGTGAAAGCAGTGGTTACGGCAAAGGACGCACCGGATATTCAGTATGGTATTATGATGAAGATTGCCCCGGGTAGTGGTGATCAGCATCTGCCGGCACGGGACAAGGTGCGCTATATCGGGGACGCTGTGGCGGCGGTTGCTGCGATTGACGAGGATGTCGCCACGGAGGCCCTGAGCCGGATTGCCGTTGTATATGAAGCGCTGCCGGCTTATTTCACCGTTGAAGAAGCCACAAAGCCGGATGCCGTTCTGATTCACGCAGCATATCCAGGGAATATCAGCACAAGGGTGGTTTCCGACTTTGGGGATGTGGAAAAGGGATTTCAAGATGCCGATTACGTAAGGACGGATGTATTTAAAACCCAATCGGTCCAGCACTGCGCCTTGGAGACCCATGCCACTGTGGCTCAATACGATCCAACCGGCAAATTGACACTCTGGGTTTCGACACAAGCGGCTTATTTGATGAAAGGGCTGATGGCTGAAGTGCTGGGCATACCCGAAGGTATGGTCCGGGTGATCAAGCCCCATGTCGGCGGCGGATTCGGTGGAAAAATGGAAGTTTTCCCCATGGATCTGTGCTGTGCGCTGCTATCGAAAAAATCCGGCCGACCCGTGAAAATCTACCTTACCCGCGAAGAGGAGTTTGCGGCTAGCAGAACCCGGCATCCGGCGATTTTGGAGCTAAAGATCGGCGTCAAAAAAGATGGCCAAATAACCGGTAAGGCCGCGAAGGTGACGCTTGACGGCGGGGCCTATGCCAGTTACGGGTATATGAACGCATTTCTGACCACTTTGCACCTGAGTATTCCCTACAAGCAGCCCCACATAAAATTCGAGGTCAATCGCGTATATACAAATAAGCCCGTAGCCGGCGCCATGCGCGGATTTTGTTCTCCACAGGCCCATTTTGCCGCCGAATTGCAGTTGGATATGGTTGCCGAAGCCCTGGGCATGGATCCCCTGGATATTCGGATTAAGAACGGGCTCAAGGCAGGCGATGTGACACCAAATGGTCTAAAAATGACCAGCGGCGCCCTTGCCGATTGTATTGAGCAGGTTAAAAAAAAGGCGCAATGGAAAAATAAATACAAACAGTTACCACCGTTAAGAGGAATCGGCATCGGGTGCAATTCGTTCATATGTGGTTCCCGGATAGCGTTAAATCCGGCTACTGCACTTGCCAATATACTGATTAAAGCAGATACATCAGGAACCGTGACCATCCTGTCCGGTGCTGCGGATATCGGACAGGGGTGTGATACGACCTTTTGTCAGATTGCCGCCGAGGAGTTGGGACTGCCAATGGAAGACGTTAATATTTCGGTGGTGGATACGGACATATCCCCACCGGATTCGTTTTCTGCCTCCAGCCGAGTGACCTTTATGGTGGGAAATGCGACTCTAGCGGCTGCAAATGACCTTAAAGAAAAGCTTTTTAAAGCCGTGGCAGACAAGCTTGAGGCGAACGTTGACGATTTGGTGGCAAAAGACCGGAAAATATTCATCAAGGACGCACCTGAAACTGGTGTGACTTTCAGTGAGGCGATTTCCATATGTCAGCTGGCTCAAAATGGCGCTACAATAACGGGTAAAGGATCCTTCAACCCGGATTTGGGGCCCTTTGATCCCACAGAAGGTGCTGGGAATTATTCCCCGGCCTATACCTTTGGCGCCGTGGTCGCGGAGGTGGCAGTCGACCCGCATACCGGAAGAGTCAAGATTGATAAATTAACACGCGCTCACGATTGCGGCCAAATTATCAATCTGTTGGGGGTAGAGGGTCAGTTGGACGGTGCCACATCCATGGCCGTTGCATATGCCCTTTCAGAGGAACTTCTTCAGGAAAACGGCCGACCGCTGAATCCTACTTTCCTGGACTACAAGATGCCCACTGTTATGGAGATGCCGGAGATGGAAAACATCCACGTGGAATCGTGCGATCCGGGTGGACCATTCGGGGCAAAGGAGGTCGGCGAAGGCATTGTGTCTCCAATCGCTCCGGCCATACTCAACGCTGTCTACGATGCCACGGGGATACGGTTCAAAGAAATACCGTTGACCCCGGAAAAAGTCCTTAGCGCGCTCAGAGAGAAAGGAGGGAAATAGGATGCGGCTGCCGCATTTTGAATTTTTCAAGCCCGCCACCCTTGAAGAGGCCTTGACTGTTCTCTCTGAGCATAAAGACAAAGCGAAAATCATTGCCGGCGGAACGGATCTGCTGCCACGGATGAAAAAATGGGTCCAAAAACCCGAGGTGATCGTCAGCCTCAATGCTTTAGATAAATTAAGCACCATCAAAGCGGAGGCAGACAGCCTGAAGGTAGGCGCCTTAACCACCGTCCAACAGGTAGCGGCGTCTTCGTTGATACAGGACAAATTCCCGTTTCTTGCCGAAGCCGCCCATTCGGTTGGGACGCTTCAACTGAGGCATATGGGCACCATTGGGGGAAATATTTGTCAGGATTCGCGCTGCTGGTATTATGACCATGCATATCTTTTCGGGCAGGAGGTTTGGAAGACCTGCTTTAAAAGAGGCGGCGATTTGTGCCATGTCGTAAAAAAAGGCAAGAAATGTTACGCCGTGTACTCATCGGATATCGCACCTGTGCTGACCGCTCTGGATGCCAAGGTGGAGCTACTGGGTATGCAAGGCGAACGGACCGTACCCCTTGCCAATATTTTTTCGGGTGTTGGAGACCGTGTGCATCGAATCGGTGCCGAGGAGATCATGACGGAAATCCGGATTCCCAACCCACCTCCCCGGAGTGTTGGAATTTACCTGAAAGAGCGCGATCGGGGTAGCATCGACTATCCCATCGTCGGGGTTGCCGCGTTATTAACGGTAGATGTAAACGGAGGTACGGAAGATGTCAAAGTCATCCTTACATCGGTGGGGTCTTCACCGATTAAGGCTGTAAAGGCGGAAGATGTGTTAAAAGGGTCACAATTAAACGAAGAACTTATTGATGAAGCAGCCAACCAGGCTTCAAAAGAGATCCATCCGGTCAGCAATCATAACTTTCCAGCACGGTATCTTAGAGAGTTGATTAAAACCCTTGTCAAAGAGGCGTGCATGCAGACATGGGAACTTGCCGGGAAAGGAGGCGCCTGAAGATGAAACACCTAATCATGCTTAAGGTAAATGGGGCGTCATATGAAATTGCCGTGGCCCCCCAAAGGACGTTGCTTGAGGTCCTGAGGGAGGAGCTCAATCTGATGGGAACAAAAGAGGGGTGTGATATGGGTGCCTGTGGTGCCTGCACGGTTCTAGTGGATGGAAACCCTGTGCTCTCCTGCATGACCTTGGCAATGGATACCGGAGGCAAGGACATTCTGACCATTGAGGGGCTCACCAGCGATAGCGAACTCGACCCGCTTCAACAAGCGTTTATCGATCAGGGGGCCATTCAATGCGGCTATTGCACACCCGGGATGATCCTTTCAGCCAAGGCATTATTAAATCAAAACCCCAATCCAAGCATTGATGAAGTAAAGGAGGCCATTTCCGGGAATCTGTGCCGGTGCACAGGCTATAAGATGATCGTGAACGCCGTCGTTTCAGCAGGTGAGCGAATATCATCGGACGGAAATGGGAAAAAATGCCACTGATTCATATCAAAGAAATTTCCAACAAAGATGGTTCCACGACCATCCGTGCCGATGGCGGACTGGACAGTGACTCCATTCCTGTTTTGGACAAAGTTTTACAGGGCCATTACAATAAAAAGCGCAAACTTTATTTAGAAGTTGACGGGTTATACCCCATTACCCGAGCAGGTAGAGAGTTTCTCATGCAAATAGGCGATAAAGCCACATTGGTTAAAATCCCTGCTTTTATAAAACTAAACGATCAACGCGGAAAACCCCAAGAATAAATGCCAGGAACCTACCGCAAGCGTTTCAGCAAGGCTTCCTGGGTTTCCTCCAGCGGTAACCGGTCACAGGTTCTCGGTTTCGGAAATGCCGAGGGTCGGGCCACGCTAAGTGCTTGACATTGCCACAAAAATGGTGTAAAACATCCCTAAAACGGTCATAATCGACCAGTTTCCCCCCAAAACTGCCCTGTTAAGAGAACCGACGAAAAATGGCTCGTGCAAAAAGACATTATATACCCGGCCATGTTTGGCATATAACCCACCGGTGCCATAAGAGAGAATTTCTTTTAAAATTCCCAAGAGATCGGCGTAGGTGGATTGAGTGGTTATATCAGGCAAAGAAAAGGCATTATTGATTTTGACCGGCTGATGGGCTTGCTGGGCTTTGAAAACTATGATGATTTAAAAGATGCTCGCTACAAATGGGTGAACAGTGCAATGCAGGCCGATAATGGTGATAAAGAAAACAAGTGGACCCAAAGCATTGCTGTCGGAAGTAAAACGTTCATTGAGAAGATGAAAGAAGCCCTTGGGTTTAGAGCAATAGGTAGAAAGATAGTTTGCGCTGACGATATCTTTGAATTTCGGGAAGTGCAAACGCCATATGACAAATCTAATAATCTGGATTCCGATAATACATTTTTATGGGGTTAATAACCACCATTCTTAATCGGCCAGTTTTAGGGAGAAAACCGGTCGATTAAGACCGCAATACCGGTGTTTTCAGGTGTCTTTTCTCGATTTTTCAATATGTTACTGTGGCCCGACCCCAAGCCCACACCACACAAGCCCCCAAGCCCACAATAAGTTGCATTTCTTTTGACGCCGTGGTACTGGTTGAATATGAATAAAGAGGATATTGATACAGAAATTCAGTATATTGTAAATCAAATTGTCCGGAAATATTCTCCGAGAAAAATCATCCTATTTGGTTCTGCCGGACGTGGTGAATACGATCGCATAAACGACCTTGATTTTATGGTAATAAAGCAGGATGTGCCCACGAACGGAATTGAAAGGTTGCGAGAATTAGATGGCTTGATTGACAGGAATATTGCTGTCGACATGTTGGTTTATCGACCTGATGAGATTAATAATCGTGCCAGCCTGGGTGATCCATTCATTTTGAGTATCCTGAAAGAAGGCCGAGTAGTTTATGATGCCTGATCCCAAAATCATCAAAGAATGGCTTAAAAAGGCGGATGAAGACTTTGATTTTGCATCCTCGATTATCAAAGATAGCACCTTTTATGCTCAAATATGTTTCCATTTCCATCAGGCTGCTGAAAAATACCTTAAAGCATTTATTATTGCCCACGGAATAGAGTTCAAAAAGATTCACGACCTAATACTCCTTAATAAAAATTGTTTGACCAAGGAACCAAAAATAGATGCACTTCTTGACGATTGTAAGGTTCTAAACAAGTAT
>JAFDDL010000005.1 GCA_019310865.1 Deltaproteobacteria bacterium
AAAAGCAATCTCCTATCCTTCGCTCTCAAAACCATCATTTTCATAACCTTCAACCTTTTGAGGGAAAAATTGGAGCGTCTGTACGCCTATTATCGATTTGGCGTAATCACGAATTGGATTTTCGCTCTAAACCGCCCCAAGTTCCCCAAATCTGCAGGGTTTACATAATTGAATTCTTCAAATTTGGCCCCTTTATATCTCGCCAATCCTTCCGACGCCATTGTAATACGGGTGTCAGAGGACGTGCTCAAAAAACGTTGAAATTTGTCTGGCCAGTCTTTTTGAGGGTTCGCCACAACTTCACTGACAAGCCCGAATACAGGGGCTGCGTTCTCTATCTGCTCGACAGCAAACACTCCTGTCATTTTTGGATGGTTCAGGGAAATCAACCAAGCAGATTTAGCGATCGGTATACCCGTTGCTGCGTCAAGATAAACATACTCTTGTTCAGTGGCCAATCCGACTATTTCCCCATTCATTTTGACCAATGCTGTCGCTACCAGATAATCCTTAAGAGTATCCGTCTTGATGCGTTCGTTAAGATCTCCCGCCAGATGCTTCGAATAGCTTGCCGTCCGATCAAATAGAAAATTTTCAATGTGATGGGTCAGGGAGAGAAGCCCTTCATCCAATTCCAAATCCAGTATCAGTCTATCATCCGCTTTTACCGCAGCGGGTAAAAACATGAAAAAAACCAAGGCAATCGCTAACTTTCTCATAACATTCTCCTTCAATTCCTAAAAATGACGTCCACGCTGCAGGTGCCATTCCCGCGGTCGACCATAAACAGCACTTGAAAAACCGAGGCTGTCAAATCCGTCCCGAACATGCTCTTGCTTACCAAATCTAATTTTTGTATTGATTCGCCTAACTATCGTTTTCTCCTGGAATACTCCGCCCCCCAAATCCTGTGGGTACCCTCGCTAGCTCGATGATAATTCCCAGATTTTCTTGCGTGTCAAAATGAGTGGCAAACCCATCGCCGTTAGGCCCGAAGCCTGAAACGGACAAGATCGTGTCATAACCCAGTTGATGCATTTCTTTTGTCGCCACGTCGAGATCATCTACCGCAAAACATAAATGGTGAATGCCTTGACCGTGCTCATCTATAAAATCCTGCAAATGACTTGGACTCGTGAGGGATTGCTCCAGAACGACTTCCGTTTGCCCGAACATCGCGGAAGCTCCCTTTATTGTTATAGAAGCCTCTTTCCCCTTATAAATCACATCCACCCCTTCTGTATTCATGGTCATTATCCGCCAAGGGCCGATGCCAAGCTCTTCTTCATAGTATTTCGCTGTTTTTTCAGAATCTTTCACGGCAATACACACATGAACAAGTCCCTTAAGTTTTATTTTGCTACTTATTGTCTGTTCGCCACTCGGTGGATAAATTTCATCAGGCAGTGGAAATTCCTTTGGCATCCGGTCAAATTCGATAACCGTTCCCATGTTTTCAATTGTATCGAAATAGGTGCCAGCCCCATCACCTGTTTCACCGATTCCTTCGGCTTTGGATATTTCCGTATATCCCTTTTTTTTCATTTCCTTACATGCCTGCTCATAATCCTCTACAGCAAATGCCATATGATGCCCGCCGCCGCCTCGCTTGAGAACATCCACATAGGGATGGGGTTCTCCCATTGGATCGTCTATAACCAAATTAAGCGGGCCAACGGTTGTCATTGCCCCCTTAATGATAGTTGCCGCCGGCTCCCCATAAAGCGTCATTTTTTCGGTCTCGGATTTAAACAGTTCCATAATCCCCCATGGGCCTATCCCGAATTCATGCCAGAAATGTTTCATCGCCTTATTCATATCTTTAATAATAGCCAAATGAAAAAAATCCCTTATCTTTATGCTTTCATTGCTTGGCATTTGCAGCACCTCCTGAGTGATGACTCCGATTATTCCCTGGATTGTAGGGCTTTCTTCCCCACAAACTTCAGGTCGTTCTGACCCATAATGGCAGACTTTTCCTTTTCCGTAAAAACATCCATTTGATCCATGCACACAATCCACCAGGTCTTGGTTGCATGGGAAAACCCGTCCCGAATATCGCCTTGCTAACGAAATCTAATCTTTAATCCAAATAAGAGTATTTTTGCTCCCTTCATTGTTGAGCGGGATTGGTGCCGACGTGTCTGTGTAACGTTCCTATTATTCTTTATTCACAACTTCCAGCACTATTAATATTTATGCATATTGTGGATATCATTGAATATGTCCACCTACCTGAAAGAAGAACCGCCGTCAATAGTTATAAACCACCTGGAAACCATAAATCCGCGGAGTGCCCACATAGCCCAGGACGCCTCCAGGCATTGTAAAGGAGGTGGTAAGATATTCTTCTTCCGAGAGGTTCTTACCATATAGCTCAAACTGCCAGTTGCCCCCACTGGTCTCAAACTGCAACAATGCATCGATAAGAGCAAAAGATTCCTGCTGCCTGATTCCTATGTTGAACTGGTCATGGTACTGATCGTCGGTCCATGTCAAATCACCCCGGACCGTCAGAAAACCAAGATCGGCTACCTTCAACACATGTTGCGCACCTAAAACAATCTTCCAATCGGGAGCGTGGGGCATCACATTCCCCGAGACATCCACCAGATTACTGTCGGGGTCAAGGGTAATAAAATTCTCATACGATGTATCCAGAAACGAGACAGAACAGTTGAACACAAGGGGCGGAATTGGACGAGCAGTCAACTCCATTTCTAAACCATATATCTCAGCTGAGGCCGCATTGCTGAATATCCCCCCCTGGACTGTCTGGGTTCGCTGCTGCATGTCTGTGTAATCGTAGTAAAAGGCTGCAATGTTTGTGCGTAGACGGTTTTCAAACCAGTCGCATTTTGCCCCCACTTCATAGCTCCACAACGTCTCTTCGTCCAGCTTTTCTGATCCCGGTGGATTGCCCGGTGAAAAAAGACCGCTTTTCCAGCCATTGCTTATTGATCCATATAACAGGCTCTCTTTGCCTATTTGATAACTGATCCCGAATTTGGGTGACACGTGGTCCCAACTTTCCTCAGCCGATTTAGATATAGGGGGCATAAATGGCACCGGGACGGTGTAGTTAACTTGATTGAACCATTTTTCCTCATAGCTGTAGCGTATCCCGGCAACAACAGTTAGCTCGTCAGTTAAGGCGTAAGAGACATTCCCGAATGCGGCCCAAGCCGTCGTATCACCGAGAGCTGATATGTTAAGGGCAAAA
Source organism: Deltaproteobacteria bacterium (assembly GCA_019310865.1). The sequence continues at coordinate 3,224 of JAFDDL010000005.1, forward strand.
CCTGGCGCGATAAAATCCATATCGACAACTACTGAAGGATCTTCTATAGAAAAGTTGAAGTAATATGCCCCTAAACCCCACGTCCACCTATTCCAGCTTCCGTCCAACTGTATTTCCTGAGTAAAATATTCGACCATCTTTGGTTCGCTCACACGCAAAAGAGATATGGGGCCACCGTCTAGATCCTGTATGTCAAATTTTTCCCACTCCCGGTAAGCCGTAATAGATCGCAAAGTTAAACGGTCGGAGACGTCAAAGTTAATCGCGGCCGACAGTCCCCAGTACTCTTCGTCTGTCCTGCCACCGTCAGGATCACCTGTGGCAGTGCCCCAAAAATCTCGGGTGATGACTTGTTCTCTATGAAGCCCCATAGCAATAGGAATCTGATAAAAAAATCCTGTGTCATCAATCAATCTTATGCTAGATTTTTGGCAGTCTTGTTCGAAATAGTCGCCTCGAAACAAAATCTCGAGCCTCTCGATGGGTGTAAATTCTATTACACCGCGAAAGCTTGTGGAGTCTAAAGCAAACAGATCCGGCCCGCCAGCTACATTCTCCAGATAGCCGTCGTGGGCGTTATCCGAAAACGACAATCGCGCCTTGAGTTTGTCTTTCACGATGGGACCACTTATCACAGCATCGACCCGCTGTTGATCATAATTGCCCACCTCCAGCCCCACCTTCACCTCAAGTTCGTTGGATGGTCGATTCGTGATTATGTTTATCGCACCTCCGGTAGTATTTCGACCCCATAGAGTTCCCTGAGGTCCCCGAAGCACTTCGATTCGTTCAAGATCAAAAAAAGTTATATTGGCACCATATCCTCTATCCATATAGACCCCGTCTACGTACATGCCAACGTTTTGTTCGCCAAACACATCAAACGCACCCTCGTTGCCAACCCCGCGGATGTAAGCAATAATACCGCCGTTACCGGTAACCGTGACGTGAGTATTAGGTACGTATTGCGAAAGACTTGAAAGATCGATGGAATTTGTGTCATCAATGAGCTCACCCGAGAAGGCAGTGATAGTAAGAGCCGTCTTTTGGAGATCGGTCTCGCCGGTCTTAGTGGCTGTCACAACCGTGTCCTCCAGGATGTAATCGTCGTGGGATTCGCTTTCACCTTTTTGGAGTTTTGGTTTCACCTCCTTGTCAGATTGAGCGGCCTTATCGGCATTGTCCGCCTCTGAAGCCGCTGAAATCGGTGCCACTTTTTTAGGTGAGTCTTTGGATTCATCGGCCTTGGATGGAGGCTCCACCTGCGCTTGGTGGTGGTCTTTATTGACTGAAATAGTAGATCCACCGGTGTGTACAAATCCAAGCCCTGTTCCATCAAGCAGTTTGGACAAGGCCCTTTCAACGGCATACTGCCCTATTACTTCCTTGGTTTGTACGTTATTGGTTTCCTTCGATGAATAAATCAGGCTGACATTCGCCTGCTCGGCAAACATTTCCAGTGCTTTGCCGCCCTCAATGACCGGAATATTGAAATTAACAAGCTCGCCTTGGGCATACCCCGTTGAAACCAGGAGGCAGCATAGATAAATAATCAATACGCCCAGTTGTTTAATGATTGAACAGAATCGAATCTTCCCTATTGCCGCATACGATTTCTTCATTTTTTCCTCCAAATGAGATAAATGGTTAAAGTGGACACGGGTCTAAACGGGTTTAAAAAGTCGGCCTTGTTTTTTACCCTCTCTAATTAAATATACGAATAGCGGCAGGGGTAGGGTACCATTTTTATATAGTTTTTTTTATGAATGCCTCGCACTTCATGGAATAAGATATCATTTCAAGTAGTTGGCAAAACCGATGAGATACTATTCTTATATCAAGAATTTTATAACTAGGCCCAAGAACCCCCGTGGTATTTTAATTTAATGCAATACAGGGAATTTACACTTCTTCTTTTTGAAGAAATATTTTTAACTTGCCGGCAACGGTCTTGTGGGTAATGGGAACTGTCTCTTCGAGTGCGTTCAGGAAATGCTTTCTATCGCTGAGTTTAAACACCATACTGATCTCGAGATTCTTCAAGCGCTGATCGCCGATCACGATCTTATCATCCAGATAACGATTAATCTCTTCAATTACTTCCGGCAACGATGCATCCCGGAAGCATAACTTCCCTTCTCGCCAGGCCTGGACTTCCTTGATATCCACATCCCGAATATCGATGCCGGGCTTATGACGGGGCCTTTTTTGTTCCACAACGATTTCCTGACCAGACTTAACCACGATGTTGGCAGCCGAAACCCTTTGTTCCGGTTTTCGGGTGTTCGCGTCCTGTTTCAAAGGGGAAGCGGACCCGGGCAGTGTTCGTGTCGCCTCATCGGCATCCGATATCGGGCTAAGGTCCGCTTTGCTGACATTCACACTGCCTTCGGAGACCGACACCTTTACTCGCCCCGTCCTTTTTTTATATACGTTAAACACGGTGCCGAGTGCACGAACTACGACATTGCCCGCTGCTACCACAAATGGTCTTGCCGGATCATGGTTAACCGAAAACAATGCGCGCCCCGTTTTTAATTCGAGGTGTCGGGTCTCATTTGAAAACTGAACCGTCATCTCGGTTTCAGCGTCGAGATGGACCGTCGAGCCGTCCGCAAGAATCACTGTTTTCTGCTCCCCGGTGAAGGTTTGATACGCTTTATCGATACCGGCGGGTCGTTGAGTTATCCAGAATCCCGTGATGACAAACAATACGACTGCGGTGGCGACCAATTTGGGAACGGAAAATCTAAACCGGCTTAACCAGTTTTGACGTTGTTCGCGGCGCCCCCGGCTGTTTTTCAGGACAATGTCTTGGACAACCAGCGGGTGATCCTTCATGGTTACCGAAAAATCCCAAATGGCCTCTATGAAATGGAATTCCACTTGGTTTTTTTGATTTTTTGACAACCACCAGCGAAACAGCTGCTCTGTTTCCGGAGACATGGAATCCGACTTCAGTTCCGCCAGCCAGTTTGTCGCATCTATAGACGTTTTATTATTCTGTAAAAATAGATGTTTTTTCATACAGATTCACCTACTTTTTTCCGAAGTTCCAAAATGACGTGACATATATGCTTTTTCACCATACTTCTTGAAATACCCATCTCCTGCGCGATCTCTTTATAGGTCAGGCCCCTGACACGATGCAGCATGAAGGCACGCCGGCTGTTGGGCTTGAGGTTTTCCACCACTTGTCTAAACATCAAGAACAGTTGCTTGGCCTGCAGAATCTGTTCGGGTGACGCCGCCTCGGAGGCAACTTCAAACTGATCCATATCATCAATTGAAAAAATGGGATATGATTCCCGGGCCTTGCGCAGGCGGAAACGGTCGTTCAGTAGATTTATGGCGATAGTTTTCAGATACGTCCAGGAGGTTTTTTTGTCGGGCCTTAGATGCTGAACAACGCGCAGGTATACATCCTGGGACAGGTCGTCCACCTCTTCCTTAGAGTCCAGATGATGCGACAGGAATTTATGAAGCGACCCATTAAATTTCTTAAAGGTATCCCCGAAAGCGTCCGAGGTTTCCCTCGGCATTATTCCCACTTTTCTGACACTATCTGGTTGGTCTTCGATTTCGGCCATTTTGATCCACACAACTGCTGATAAAGCTTGAAGCCTTAAAAAACTTCAAGCCATTTTAAGGGCATGTGTATACCGATTTAGAAATACATCCTTAACCCAATAAAAAACATCCCTCTCTAATATAATATACGAGTTTTGACCTAGATAGGGTACCAAAATTCACAACAAAAATCACAATTTTTTTAAAAGGTATAACAACAGGCTGTTTCGTTCTTTACTTAATGTAGGATCTATGATCACCGACTTGCCGGGAAAATATAAAACCAGCTTTAAAAATTAACATTCGACTTTTTTCCAGTGAATGGGGTTTAAGCGTGGTGTTTTTTATAGGGGCAAACGACATAATCTGCAACATACCCATTCTTACGCTTGATCAATTTGATCGATATATTAAATCTCAACTCAATACCTGGCTGTTGCTTTTCTAATCCCTGTTTTTATTAAATCATTTAATATGATCATCTATCCCACACTTAATCTATGCTCTGGTTGAAAGGTCGTTGGTAGCGCAAACTGTATCGCGAAGTTAGATGAACCTTATAAGCACTTAAATATTCACATGTTTATTAGTTTCACGCTGAGCACGCTTGAAAGTGCGATTAATAAATATGAACCTGCTTTGGATGAAAACATAAAATACCGGATTGCCAGGGCAAAGCAGATCGTTGCAGTGCATCTAAAGATCGGTGGGTCAAAGGTGATTGAGTTATTTCCTGAGAAAAAATCAGCTGAAAATTGAAGGTTTCTAATACCACCGCTCCGTTTTTGCGGGTCAGCGGTATTCTCTGGTGCAGGCTTAATTACTTTCAAACATCTCTTCACGTATTAAAAAATCCCCAGAAGCACATATTACAGATTAGAGGTCCCAACCGCCAATAGTTCACACCCGTGCCTATCCAGTTGGAATCAACTGCGATGTTATCACACATCCTCATAAACCTTGAAAGTAGTGTCACCAACAATTCTGAACCGATATTCGACATTACCGACGCTCACCGCAGTCAGATCACTTTCAAGAAGCCGGCAAATGGCCGAACCACGTTTTGCTGCCCGTGAGGTTTTGTACGATGCATTCACCACGCCTTCCACGAAGTTCAACCCAACGATATCATAAACATTTCCATCACTGTTGCGAAGCGCCGCCCGCCATTTGCCGCTAAACTTATCGATGACCGGTGAGCCCGGATCGTCAGTGGCCCTGATGGTAATCGTAACATCCAGGTTGGGCGATGAACCAATCTCAAGGCCCGGCGGTGTCAGACCATCCCCTCCCGAATACTCGATATGCGCATAGAGAAACTGCGTACCCGATTTTACAGGCAATTCGATGTCACCCCTTTTAATGAACCTTGCGGATCCCGTCTGCATAGTGTCAAATTCATCAAAAGTGCTAACCAGATTATCGACCGGTAAATCGGCAGCGAGAATATCCACAAGTGTAATAGTGGATGACCGGATCTGTGATATTCACCTTTCGTTCAACGCTATCTTATAATTCTGCCGTAAAGTGATATGAAACATTAAGTTGGAACGTGACGCACACTGAAATATCTGTGATATACAAAATATATCTGTAAAATCGGTGCCTTGTACTTGCTTGCCAGCAGCCAAGGGGGCGGGGCATTATTGGTACTATAAAAGCTGAATGGCTAAATTTCAATCAGGTTGTGCTTGACGGCGATTTTAAATAGATTCGCCACCCGGTCCACATTGAGCTTTTTTAGGATGTTGATATCGGGAAACAGTTTTCTGATCTCCAAGGTGGCTTCAATGCCGTTTAATTCGGCATCTGCACAATTAACGATTGTCTGCTTTCGTAGTGCTGCTACATCAAAGGGGCCTTAGGAGAAACCGCCGTGGGTTATCTGTCGGTTGCGGTTTCCGTCTTGTTCTATGGTTAATTGGTTATGATTTAATTTTTCGGTAAACAAACAGGATGAGCAATGCACCACCGATAGCCAGCACGAAGTTCCCAATGCTGAATCCCGAAACACCGCCGAGGCCAATGAGCGAACCGATGAACCCACCGACAAACGCCCCGGCTATCCCGAGACACATCGTAATGAAAATACCGCCTGGGTCTTTGCCCGGCATAATCCACTTGGCAACCGCACCAACGATCAGTCCCATGATAATCCAAGACAGAATGCCCATGTTTCGTCTCCTTTCTTCGAGGGGTTATAAACACAACGCTAATTGTATTTTAGCGTAGTCCACTAAGATAAAATGGCGACCCGGCATCGGTTTGGGGGTGAAGGTTGTTAGTCAGTAATACGGAGCCGGGCCGCCAATTCGCTATGGTAGGTTCTTGCTTGCCTTGAAGGTTACGACGCTCTTGCCCTTGATTTTTATTTTTTCACCGGTCTGTGGATTCCGACCCATTCGAGTTTTTCGATACACATTCTTGAAGGTCCCAAAACCCACAAGGGTAACCTTACTGTTCTTTTTCTTAACCCCACTCTTGATACCGTCCAACACTGAGTTGAGCGCGATTTTAGCGGTGGTTTTTGGAATACCTGCATCCTTGGCAACCTTTTCGATTAATTCGGCCTTGGTCATTTTGTCTCCTTTTCTATTTTAGGGTTGGTTGTAGTTTACGGCAACGTCTTTCATAAGCCGAACAGGACCGGACCTCCAGTCCGTTATTCTCTTGCTATCTCTTTGTACTTATTAAGTATGTCTCGGATTGCCTCTTCAATTAGGTCGTTTTGCCGCTGATTTTATTATGGTGGGCGGTACTGGGCTTGAACCAGTGACTTCTACCGTGTGAAGGTAGCACTCTCCCGCTGAGTTAACCGCCCTATTTGGGAAAAGACTGTCTGAAAATGTTTTGTGTACAGCGACAACAATCTATATTGGGCATTTGCTGCTGAAGTCAAGAATTTTTTTCCGGTGCCGAATCCGCCGATTCCGATGCCTCAGGGGCGGGAGGTTCCGGCACATCAGGTGTCGAATCATCCGGCGGTTCCACCTCTTTAGGCGCCGGGTGATTCCCGACATCCGCATTTGAAACGGATGCGTCCTGAAGGGCCGCTGCTTCGAGTTTTTCAGGCGGCAGCTCTCCCACCATTTCGATTTCCTTGGGTGAGGGCAGATCCTTCAAATCTCTGAGTTCAAAGACCTCTAGAAAATGCTTTGTGGTGGCATAAATCAGCGGGCGTCCAGGGATTTCCTTTCTTCCCAAAACACGAACCAGCTTTTTTTCCATGAGCATTCGCAGGACACCACCGCAGTCAACGCCCCTTAAGTGTTCGATATCACTACGAATAATTGGCTGTTTGTAGGCAATAATCGCCAAGGTCTCCAGGGCGGCTTTGCTCAGCCGTTGCGGGTTGGGCTGTAGCAGGCGCTTGACGTATTCATTGTATTCGGGCCGGGTGCGTATCTGATAGCCACCGGCAATTTCATTCAATATAAGCCCGCTGCCCTTTTCGTCGTATTCCCGGCACAGTGAATTCAATGCGGTCCGGATTTTTTTGGAATCCGCTTCCTCGAGGATATCCTTGAACCGTTCGATGCCAAGCGGCGAATCGGCAACAAAAAGAAGGCATTCAATTATGCTTTTTAGGTCATCCATAACGCAAACTTCATTTTCGTGGCCGGTTTTTATTGATAAAATATCCGCATGATTCCGCTCAACGAATGCTGAACCACACGCACAAGTGCGAGTTTCATCATTTCCAGGATCGCTAAAAATGTAATCACAACGTCACTTTTGGTCGTTTTTCCAGCAAAGAGCTCATCAAAGGTGATCGACCCCTTTTCCTCAAGAAGATCAATAATTTCGCTGATCTTGTCCTGGATGGATATTTTATCCGCAGTCAGGTCAACGCGATGGTCCGGCGACAGATTATCAAGAATTCTCTGGAATGCATCGATCAGCTCAAATAAACCGACCTTTATCACCTCGTCTGATTGTACCAGATCCAAATTATCTTTAATCGATGGTCGGGTGAATGTATGTTCTCCAAGGATGTTTCTCTGGGAGAGCATTTCAGCCGCTGATTTCATTTGCAGATATTCCAGAAGCGGCTTTGTTATCTCCAGGCGTGGGTCATCTTCCTCATCCTCCATATTTTCATGAACGGGTAGGAGCATCTTGGACTTAATCTGTGTCAATGTGGCGGCCATGAGCAAAAAATCACCGGCAAAATCAATATTGAGCGATTTCATCATTTCGATGTAGGCCAAAAATTGATCCGTGATCAAGGCGATGGGGATGTCGTAAATATCCACCTCAGCTTTTCGGATGAGATGGATCAGCAGATCCATTGGTCCTTCAAAGACGTTGTCGAGTTTGACTTCGTACGGGTGAATGTTCATAATCTCACGTGCTCAAATCTTTACCGCTTCTCTTACCTCCGCCATGGTCGCCTGGGCAACCTGTCTGGCTTTATGGTTGCCGCTATCAATGATTTCCGCCATGCGTTTCGGCCTGGCTTCATAGAAAGCCCGTTTTTCCCGGGCGGGCGCCATTGCCTCATTCAGGTATTCGGCCATGCGCTTTTTACATTCCACGCACCCGATTTGCGCCGAGCGGCATTCGGAATTGACCTGGTCAACAAGCGCGGCATCACTGTATTGGGTATGGAAGGTGAACACGTTGCAGATGTCCGGATTCCCAGGGTCGCTTCGTCGGGCCCGGTTCGGATCGGTGATCATTTGAGAGACCCTCTTGCTGACCGTTTCGGCATCATCCGATAGATAGATGGCGTTGTTATAGCTCTTGCTCATCTTGCGTCGGTCATGGCCGAGTATTTTCGGTGTTTCGGTGAGCAGCGATTCCGGTTCCGGAAACACCTTGCCGTATAGGTAGTTGAAACGCCGGGCAATTTCTCGTGTAATTTCAACATGTGGTACCTGATCGATGCCAACGGGGACGGTATTTGCCTTGTACATGATGATGTCGGCTGCCTGCAGGACCGGATAGCCAAGGAAGCCAAAGGTGGACAAATCCTTGCTGTTGAGTTGCACGATTTGTTCCTTGTAGGTTGGATTTCGCTCCAGCCACGGAACCGGTGTGATCATCGAGAGCAGCAGAAAAAGTTCTGCGTGTTCCTTTATTTGGGATTGAACAAAAAAGGTGCATTTTTCGGGATCCAGGCCGACGCTTAACCAATCCAGAATCATGTTGCGGACGTTTTCCCGAATGGCTGCCGGATTCTCATAGTCGCTTGTCAGGGCATGCCAATCAACAATGGAATAGAAACATTCCCACGTTTCCTGAAGTTGGATCCAATTTTTAAGGGCGCCGTGATAATTTCCCAGATGAAGTTGGCCGGTGGGGCGCATTCCGCTGAGTATCCGTTTTTTAGTTGCCATGTGAACTCCCAGGTTTTTCGTTGAAATTATAAATGTTACCATCCATTGTGGATTAAGGTTTGTAACCGGACAAAATCAAATTGTAATAAACCAAGCAATATTCTAAATCAAGCTTGAAAATGATTCGACCGACGGTGCGTTATCAGGATTTTTTATGCATGGGCCGATCCCGATAAAGCTGCGAGCGGGCATAGGCAAGCTGCTCTTTTCGTGAGTCTGCGCGGCCATCGAGCTTGGCAACCAATACGGCGTCCAGTATTTCCTTGTAAACGGGTCCGGGTTTTACCCGCATATCCTTAAGGTCCTGACCCTGAATATCCGCTGTGATCTTTCGCAGCCGTGTAAAATAATGCGAGATGGCTTTTTTAACCTTTTCCTGGGGGGTTGCCGCCATCATGTAAAGGATCAATTCGGTTTTAAATCCAGACAAGTTTTTATATAGTGTGCTGTTTTTTTTGGGAATTCTACGTTCAAGGCTGATTAGGCATTTTTTGGCGGTAAATCGATCTTTGCAAAACAATCCCAAATGGCGTGGCGGTATTTCAAATGTTGTGCAGATGGCCACGGCGGTATCAGGGTCACTTTCACGGCTCAACGCTAAAAAATAGACCGCCCATCGCATAAAAGGTTCATCGAGAAAAAGCAGGTCGTACCAGGACAGGACCTTTTTCACGGAGTTAAATTCCGAAATGAGATCCTTAGTCAATGCGATGGTCGGGTGGATCACTTCTAACAGATTGTAATCGTTCAGACGAACGATGGCACGGGTGGGGTTGTCTTCTTCCAGAATTTGGCGTAACTCTGAAAAAACACGACGGCCGCTGAGGCGTTTGAAAAAATCCATTCGTTTGGCATTGTCGATCAGGCCCGATGTCAACTTGCCGATGGAAAACCCAAAGCGTTGTTCGAAACGAATGGCCCGGAAAATCCGGGTCGGATCTTCAACGAAACTCAGGTTGTGAAGCACGCGGATCACTTTTTCCTTGAGGTCTTTTTGGGCGGAAAAAAAATCGATCAACGTGCCGAATCGATCTTTGTTTAATTGGATGCAGAGGGTGTTGATCGTAAAATCCCGTCTGAACATATCCAGTTTAATCGATCCCATCTCCACGATGGGCAATGCAGCCGGAAATCGATAGTATTCCAGCCTGGCCGAGGCCACATCGATTTTGAATCCGTCGGGGAAGATAATCACGGCTGTTTCGAATTTCGCGTAGGTGTGCACCCTTGCGTCAAATAGACCGGCAACTTTTTTGGCAAAGATAATACCATTGCCTTCTATGACGATATCAATATCCTCGTTGGGCCGATAAAGGAAAAGATCCCGGACAAATCCACCGATGACGTATACATTGACACCCATGCTGTCGGCCACTTCCCCGATGGTTTTAAGTGTTTGAATGAGTTTTGCCGACAGCCGCTCCTTGATGAATTTGTTAACATTCCTTTTTCGGGCGGTTATGATTTCCTTTAGCGGGTCGGGGAATCGACCGCGCTGGTTCTGTGTCTCACGGACCAATGCGTGTAGCAGGTCGGTGCGTGTGATGACCCCCAGCATCCGGTTTTTATCAACCACCGGTAAAAGGCGCTGTTTGGGTTCGATGATTTTATTTTGAACTTCCAACAGGTCAGCCTCGGGGCCCACCGACGCGAGCTCGGGCGTCATAAAATCACGAACGGGAACAGATCCAAGTTGATGAAAGATTGCCTTTTCAATTATCTGCCTGGAGATAAATCCAACCAACGGATTCTGGCCTGCCCGCGGTTCGGTTACCAGCAGGGCGTTAATATTGTACCGTGTCAGAAGGTCTTTAGCCTCCAGGCAGGCGACCTTTGCGTCTACGGAGATGGCGGGCGATGACATCAAATCTTTGGCAAATCGTCTGGGTTTGACTTTGTCGTGAAGCACCTTTACCAGCAGATGTTCGGTTTGGGCGAGGGTTTTTCCCTTAACGGTTGCGGCCGCGGCATATCGATGCCCACCGCCACCGAATATGCTGATGATATCGGCTGCGTCCACCTCCGGGATCCGGCTTCTGCCAACGACATAAATCTTACTGCCCATAAAGGCGAGTGCAAATATGGCGTTGATATTTTCCATCTTGATCATCTTATGCACCAGAAAGGCGAAGTCGGGGACATACCCCGGGGTGGTAATGCTGGTGACAACGACCTCCACGCTGTTGATGTTGTAGTGGGTGGTCGATTGAAACATTTCATTGAGCATTTCCAGCTGGCGTGGGCTGATTTCCCGAGAGGTCAGGTCCGAGACCACATTTAAATTTGCCCCCTTCGACAAAAGTCGCGCAGCGGCCATAAAATCTTCTTCGGTTGTTGAATTGAATGTAAACGAGCCGGTGTCTTCATACAGCCCCAGGCACATGATGGTTGCTTCTTCAGAAGATATATCGACCTGTTTTTCTTCCAGAATGCTGGTCAAAATCGCTATTGTCGAGCCGGTTGGCCGAACCACTTCGTGAGAACCCTTAATATCGTTTTTCATGGGTGGGTGATGATCGTATATGTGAACATCGATTCCCGGGGTTTTTAAAAGCTCGGAAAATTTTCCGATACGGCTAGGCTGGCGTGTGTCCACCAGAACAAGGCGTTTGATTCGGGCGAAGTCAATGTCTTTCAAATCCGCCATGTTGAATAGATAAGCCATTGAATTAATAAAAAAATTTCTGAGATTTTTCTCTTGAGATCCCGGGAAAACCACCCGTGACCCGGGGTATAATTTTTGTGCGGCCAGCATGGATGCCATGGCATCAAAGTCCGCATTCATGTGCGTGGTGATGATGGTATCAAATGCTTTCTGTGTGTGTGTTTGTTTTTTCATCTCACCCCGGTTGACGGATGCGTTCATCAGGAAGCATCTGAATAATTCATATGTTATTTGATCGGTATTATCAAGTGACAGGCCAAGTAGTTATTGTTATTTCGTGTGGGCTATGTTACAAAGCTCAAAAATATCGATGCATTACCGTTCTTGCCACCGTTGGCTGAGGAACTGTTTTACCCCTATGTGATGTGGAGGATTTCCAGATATCCATGGCGTATCAATTCATATTCGGACCTGTACCATCGAGACGACTCGGCCTGTCCCTGGGTGTCGATTTAATGCCGCAGAAAACCTGCTCACTGGACTGTGTTTACTGTGAATGTGGCAAAACAAGCCACCTTACGCTTGAACCTCGGGAGTATATTCCCCTGACGCCAATCATCGAAGAACTTTCAGATTTTTTATCAACCCGCCCTGCCCTTGATCATATTACCTTTTCCGGATATGGCGAACCAACGCTTCATAGCGGGATCGGCGAAATCGTGCAATTCGTTAAAGGCAACTTTCCGCAATACAAGCTAGCCTTATTGACAAACGGTACATTGCTTGTCAGAAAAGAGGTTCGAAGAGCAATCAGGGCTGTCGACGTGGTGATTGTCTCTCTGGATGCGGGAACAGAGGCGACTTTAAAGAAAATCAACCGCCCCCATCCCCGTCTTACGTTAAAAGACCTGATGGCGGGAATTCTGTCGTTTAAACGGGAATTTGAAAATCAGTTATGGCTGGAGGTGTTTCTCGTTGCAGGGTTAAACGATGATGACGAACAATTGGCGCTTATTCGCGATCAGATTCGGCGGGTTAAACCGGATAAAATTCAGTTAAATACGCTGGATCGTCCCGGTACGGAATCCTGGGTTCAACCGATTGATGCGTCGGGTCTGAAACATGCCGCCCAAATACTGGAACAAACGGAGCTCATTGACGCTCCGAGTGATAATGATGCCCATCCGGTTGATTTGAAAGAGCTTCCGGAACGGATCGTCGCCACCATCAGGCGAAGGCCTTGTACGGTGCAGGATATTGCACGAATGCTCGGGGTTTCCCGGGAAGCGGTCTTGCAGCAACTATACCCGATGGAAAAAGCGATGAATATTCAAGCAATCCAAATGCCGCGCGGTGTTTTTTATTCGATAAGCGATACTGTCGGTGGGGATTAAATTGTAAAGGTAGCCAAGGAGGGATTTATGCCGGTTTATCTCTGGACAGGTAAAAATAGAAAAGGAGAGATGCAGAAAGGTGAAATGGATGCCGCCAATGTGGAAGCGGTCCGGGCAAACCTCGCCAGGCTCAATGTTGCGCCCACCAAAATCAAGCCGAAACCAAAAGACTTGTTTGAAAATGTCTCCTTTATGAAACAGAAGGTAAAGGAGGCGGATATCATCATTTTTGCCCGGCAATTTTCAACCATGATCGATGCCGGTCTGCCCATTATTCAGTGTCTGGATATTCTCTACTCCCAACAGGAGAACAAAACCTTTAAACATGTCATGAAATCGATTAAGGAGTCGGTTGAGTCCGGTGCCACCTTGGCCGAATCCTTAAAAAAATTCCCCAAGGAATTCGATGAGTTATTTGTAAATATGATTGCGGCCGGTGAGGCCGGCGGTATCCTGGATACCATTTTGCGACGGCTGGCGGCCTATAAGGAAAAAGCCGCCAAGCTCAAACGCCAGGTAAAAGGCGCCATGACCTATCCAGCTGTCACCCTGGCCATCGCAATCGTTGTGCTGGCGGTGATTCTGATTTTTGTCATTCCGGTGTTTGAAAAAATGTTTGCCGATATGGGCGGCTCGCTTCCGGTGCCGACCCAGATTGTGATAAATTTGAGTGAATTTTTTCAGTATTATATCGTGCATATGATTGTCGCTTTGATTTTATTTATCTTCGCATTCAGACGGTTTTACCGAACAAAGAAGGGGCGTGCAACGGTCGATAGTCTGAGTCTGAAAGTGCCGATCATCGGCCTATTGATTCGAAAAGTTGCCGTGGCCAAATTCACCCGGACCATGGGAACCATGCTTTCCAGTGGGGTTGCGATATTGGAGGCGCTTGATATCGTTGCTAAAACAGCTGGAAACCGAACTGTTGAAACGGCTATCTACAATGTCCGCTCCGCAATTTCCGAAGGCCGAACCATGGCCGACCCTTTGTCCGAAAGCGGTGTCTTTCCATCCATGGTCTGCCAGATGATCGCCGTGGGAGAGTCGACGGGTGCGTTGGATGCCATGCTTGAAAAGATTGCCGACTTTTACGATGAAGAGGTCGATCAGTCAGTGGAAAACCTGACGGCGCTCATCGAACCGTTCATGCTGGTCTTTTTGGGTGGTACTATCGGCGGTCTGGTCGTATCCATGTATCTGCCCATCTTCAAGATGGCATCCATGGTTCAATAGATGACCCTCAGGGCTCGTGCAAAAATAACTACACATTTTATGCGTCGATGCATCCCACCTGGCTTCGTTACGAAAATACAGAATATCCTGATATTCTTTAATTTTCGTGCCTTGCCATGTGGGCGCCTCAACACCTAAAATTGTGAATTAATTTTTGCGCGAACCCTTAAATCAGCGATGAAACCGGTGAGGCCGGTTTGCCTTCATCATCATGCACGAAAAAGAGTTTTACGATAAATTAAAGTGGCTGACCTTTTTGCGGCTTGTTTTTACGGTGATGCTGCTGGGATCGACCATTTTTTTGCAGATGGGTCGGGAACCGTCTCTTCTGGCCCAGCCGCTGCTGTTTATCTATGGTCTGACGGTCTTTATTTTCCTTCTTTCCGGAATATATGCCTGGGTGCTGAAATACCGCACGGCACATCGGATGCTCGCCTATATTCAGGTGGGTTTTGACACCGTTATCGTGTCATCGATTATTTACATAACCGGTGGATTTTCAAGCGTCTTTTCCTTTCTATACCTAGTGGTTGCCATCTATTCCAGCATGTTTTTGTTTCGACCGGGGAGCATCGGTATCAGCCTCTTTTGCGGTGCCCAGTATATAACCCTGGTGATGCTGGAATTTGCAGGCCTTTTGCATCCCGCGATCGCTGATGTCGATACCTTGGCCATGAACACAGACTGGCGACAAGTTGTCTTAAAAATATCGATAACCGCCATTGCTTGTGTTGCGGTGGCCCTGCTCAGCAGCATATTAGCCGAGCAGGCGCGGCGGACCAGGCGAGAGCTTGTGACCATGGAAGGCCATGTGAAGCGTGTTGAAAAAATGGCTGCAGTGGGGGAAATGGCTGCCGGTCTGGCACATGAAATCAGAAACCCCCTGGCCTCTCTTTCGGGCTCCATTCAGCTGCTTCGTGAAGATGTGGCCGGAAATCACGAAGTCGATAAATTGATGAGGATCATTCTGCGCGAAGCCAATCGGCTCAGTGCGCTCGTATCCGACTTTCTCCTATTTGCCCGACCGCCGGCCGGAAAACCGACTGTATTTGAATTGGATAAAGCGCTGGCAGAGATACTGGCCCTATTTGAGCGGGACACAAAATCTTCCCAACGGGTAACGATTCAGAAGGATTTTGTCGCCGATGTCTGGATTGAAATGGACCCATCTCATTTCAGGCAAATTCTATGGAATATCCTGCTCAATGCCGCTGAAGCAATCGAAAATAAGGGTACGATCGAGGTCCGGATGGCCACCGAACACCCATCCTTTGTACAGGTATCGATTCGGGATGACGGCTGCGGCATTCCCGGGCAAAAAATGAAGTCGATTTTCGATCCGTTCTATACAACCAAACCCCAGGGCACCGGTCTGGGTCTTTCCGTCGTTCACAGCATATTGGATTCATACGGATACCGACTCGATGTCCAAAGCGAGGTGGGTTCCGGAACCCAAATGACCCTGTACCTGAAACCGATTCAGGCGCCGGATACACAGTCATGAAGAGATTGGGGTTACCTTGATTTGTGATGAATGATTAAAATGATAAATAGCGTCACAAATCAAGGTTTGATCCCGTTCCCTCTGAGCAGCAAGCTGGAAATCGCTGCCCCTTGACGCAGCTTCCGGAAGTCGATATATCAGCTATAAAGCGTCCATTCATCTTGAGAATGCAACCATTATAAATGGGCGCAATTTGAAAAGGGTTATGTCCAGGTATACGCCATCCAGACTCTTGCTGGGTGGCGTTTTTTTATTGGGGGTGATGTGGCAACATTGCTGGTTATCGACAACTATGACTCCTTTACCTATAATCTGGTGCAGATGTTTATGCCTTACGATCTGTCGATTCATGTGCACCGAAGTGATCGGATTATGGTTTCGCAGGCCTGCGACCTTGAACCGGATTATATTCTCATCAGTCCCGGCCCAAAGGATCCGACCCACGCCGGCATTTGCGTTTCACTGATTCAAGCCGTGTATCGAACGGTTCCGATTCTGGGTGTCTGTCTGGGAATGCAATGCATGAATGAGGCTTTCGGCGGAGCTACCACACGCGCGCCGCTGCCGATGCATGGAAAAACAAGCCGAATCGATCATCATGGACGGGGCCTTTTTTACCGGATGCCCTCTCCGTTTACGGCGGCTCGATATCATTCGCTCACGGCGGTTGTCGAATCCGAGGAGCTGATGATTACCTCTCGCAGTGAGGACGGCGTGATCATGGGCCTGGCCCATGCCGTTTATCCGCTTTTCGGGGTGCAGTTTCACCCGGAAAGCTTTTTAACGGAAAAGGGCGAGGTGATGATTGATAATTTTTTAAATTTCGGCCCCCTTGCCGGGAAGGTGGATCATGACGCCCATGGATAAGCATATTGGAAGCGTCTCCGGGATTCACGTGGAGCCGGTCACCCTTAACGAGCCGTTTGCGAATATAGCGGCTCGTTTTTCTCAAAATACGGGAACCGTTGTTCTATTGAGCGGCCTGGACATGGATTGTGCCCGGTATGACATTCTGGGTACACGGCCTTGGATGAGCATTTCCGGTGTCGATCGGGACCTGACGGTTATTTGCGGCGGCCGGTCAAAGCGTTTCAGCGAAGATCCGCTGCTGCTTATCCGCGATATAATAAATTGCTGCCGTTTGGAACAACCGGGTTTGCCGCAGCCCCTGGCAGCCGGTTTGATGGGGTATTTTTCCTATGATGTGAAAGACGTGCTCGAAAAATTGCCGAGAACGTCCATGGATGATCTGCAACTGCCGCATATTTGTCTGTTTGCACCATCAATTCTTCTGATTCACGATCGTGAAACTGCAAAGATGCATCTTTGCATGCCGATCCGACCCGAATCGGATATCACCGAAACGCGCAGGGCATTTTTCGACACCCTGGAAAACCCGGCGCAAAGACCGAAGCCATTTCGAGGTGGCGCATGGCATGGCCGGTCTAATTTTACGCGCAGTGATTACATGCGTTCGGTTGAAAAAATCAAAGCCTACATTTCAGCCGGTCATGTCTATCAGGTTAATTTATCCCAACGCTTTGAGATGGCGTGCACAGGTGACCCCTACGAGCTGTTTTGCAACCTGTTTAAGCGCAATCCGGCGCCGTTTTATGCCTTTGTGAATGCCGGGGATCACCAGATTGTTTCCACATCACCGGAGCGGTTTTTAAAGCAGAATGGAACTCAGGTGGAAACCCGCCCCATCAAAGGAACCCGCCCCAGGGGAGAGACAACCGAAGCCGACCTGGCGAATCGAAGGGATCTGGAGGTCAGTCGGAAAGACGATGCCGAACTTTCCATGATTGTTGACTTGCTTCGAAACGACCTGGGCAAGGTGTGTGCAGCTGGAACGGTTCGCGTGGCCCACCACAAAAACGTGGAAGCCTATGAAAATGTCTACCATCTTGTCTCCATTGTTGAAGGGCAGCTGGCCCGGGGGCGCGATTCATTGGATTTGATTCGCGCAACACTGCCCGGCGGATCCATCACTGGGTGTCCCAAAATTCGGGCCATGGAAATCATTGACGAGTTGGAGCCCAATCGCCGCCATCTTTACACGGGTGCCATCGGATATCTGAGCTTCCACGACACCATGGATTTGTCCATTGCGATTCGAACGGCGACTGTGAAAAACGACCGAATCTATTTTTCCGTCGGCGGCGGAATTGTCTATGATTCAGATCCTTCGGATGAATATGAGGAGACACTGCACAAGGGAAAAACATTGATGGAAATGATTGGGAAAAAGCAAACGACCTCGCTACCGGAAAACATGGTCTGGATAAACGGTGTTTTAAAACCTGAACAGGCCGCCAATATTCCCGTTACCGACCTGGGGGTCATGTATGGATACGGATTTTTCGAAACCATTCGAGTTGTCAATGGTTCACCGCGCGGGCTTGACGCACACCTGTCACGTTTTTCCAGAACCTGGCAGGCCCTTATCCCAGAGGCGAAACCGGATCTAACCTGGGACGAGATTATCCATCAGGTTATCTTGGGAAACAGCCTGGACAGTCAAATTGCAGCCGTTAAAGTCATGGCGCTTGCCGGCAAACCGTCACGGCAGGCCCATCGAAACCATCTGATTGTCACGGCCAGGGCTTATACCCACCGATTGGATAACAAAAAGGAGCTGGGACTGAACCTGCTCAGCTACCCCCAGCCTCGGCAGACACCGCTGGCCGAATTTAAGAGCACCAATTATCTTTACTATTATCTGGCCGGCCAATGGGCCGCACGCCAGGGAGCGGATGAGGCGTTGATTTTAAATCCGGACGGCAGCGTTTCTGAAACCAATTCGGCCAATTTGATTCTCATCAAAGACAACGTTCTGATTGTGCCGCAATCGTCCCACGTGCTGCCGGGAGTAATGCAGGCGCGGGTTCGGGATGTCGTTAAAAAATGGGGCATTGGGGCCTGTGTGGCGCCGGTGACACCCGGCATGCTGCTCGAGGCGGATCATGTTGCGGTAACCAATGCCTTGATGGGAGCGGTACCGGTCTTGACGCTTGACGGCCGGCCGGTTCCCAACCGTCCCGATTG
Source organism: Deltaproteobacteria bacterium (assembly GCA_019310865.1). The sequence continues at coordinate 21,923 of JAFDDL010000005.1, forward strand.
GTGTGACCGCGTGAACCGCCAAGTCCTTTGATCTGATGGGGCGTGTTACGGTTACCGGGAATTGCCCCAAAAGGCTTTTATCGTTTGACGCAGACCCACGAATCCGATACGTTGCCGTCAACCCATTGGTTAAAAATTAAAAAACAGATTCAGGAGGATATACAGTGCCAGTATTAAAAAATGATTATAAAGAGGACATCGACCGTCCAATTGCCGTTTTTAATACCAACTTGGGGACCTTCGAGGCCGAGCTGTATGCATCGGAATGCCCCGAGACGGTGTGGAATTTTATCAACTTGGCAGAAGGGCGCCAGGAAACCGCAACGGGTGGTAATTTCTATGATGGACTGACCTTCCATCGGGTGATCAAGGGCTTTGTTATCCAGGGCGGGTGTCCCCGCGGTGACGGCACAGGCGATCCAGGGTATCGGTTCATAGACGAATTTAACCCGGATCTGCGTCATGCCCAGGAAGGTCTATTGTCCATGGCCAACGCGGGTCCCGGAACAAATGGAAGTCAGTTTTTTGTGACGCTTGCGCCCACCCCTCACCTGAATGACCGGCATTCCGTGTTTGGAAAGGTGATATCGGGAATCGATATCGTCAGGCAAATCGGTTCCATTAAGACCGGATCCATGGATCGGCCGGTGGCGCCGGTGGTGATGGAGACGGTCACCATTCGCAGATAGTGTCAATATACGACGTCTCATATGGACATCAATCGATTTGCACATACATTAAAAACCCGATACGCATACAAAACCGGGCCGACACATCGATTCATTGCCAAAACAATCCCGGGGGTTGCTACGGCGATTTACTACACTCGCCTGATAACGGTGATCACCAAGAGCAGTCGGATCGCCAAACGTGGCCGGTATACAAACGAGAACTGGAATGAGGATTCTCGGCGGATTCTAAACATTGTTGAATCCGCCGGTGGCAGAATTGAA
>JAFDDL010000204.1 GCA_019310865.1 Deltaproteobacteria bacterium
GTCAAGGCTGTCACTGATCACAGAAATGGCAAGGTTGCTCCTTCTTTGATATAATCTGGATGCGGCAAAACATCATAAAATGCCCCTACCTCCATGCAGGGGCTGAACTATTACATAATTTCCAAAAATTTCGAAAGGTCTTCAGGATTTTCGGCCGAGCCATCCAGGAGCGTTTCAACAAAGCCCTTGATGGCGGTCAGCGGTGTTTTGATCTCGTGTGACACATTGGCAACAAAATCACGGCGAACATTTTCAAGATGACGCATTTTTGTGACATCGTTTAGCACAACCAGGGTGCCGATTCGGTCGTCGGCGGCATTACGCAGCGGAATGCACTGGGTATTGAGAATCAATTCACCCTGCTGATGGATCACCACATCTCCTTCTTTTTCCACGCCGCTGTTCAGCGCATCAACGACAAATTCATGAATGCTTCGGTTTCGAATGGCCTCCAGAATGTTGCGACCTTTTAAATCCAGGGATGCGATTTCCAGCATCTTCACAGCCGCCTGGTTGATACTGAGAATTCGTTCGTCCATGTCAACCGCAATGACCCCTTCGAGCATGCTGGACAAAACTGCTTCGTATTCGTTTCGCTGGTTGAGAAGATTTTCGATTCTGTTTTCGAGCTCTGCCGCCATCTGATTCAGCGCCTTAGCCAATCTGGCAAGCTCCAGGGTTTCCGATTGTTTCAGCCTGTGTTTGAGATCACCCCGGGCGAATCTTTCGGCCCCTTGGGTCATGGTTTCGATGGGGCGGCTGATTCTACGGGAGATATAGAGGCAAACCCCGGATGCCAGCAGTGCAATTAGAAAGCCGGCCAATATAATTTTCAATTGCCAAGACCAAATCGCCGCTTCAATGGCCGTCAACGCAATGGACGTGCGGACCACGGATAGAAGGCGCCCTTCTGTTGTCAGTGGAAGCGCGACATACATCATGCTCTGCTGAAAGGTATTACTATAGCGGGTCGAAGCACCGACTTTACCCCCATAGGCCGCAGCGATTTCCGGTCGGTTGCCGTGGTTGTCCATGTGGCGAGGCGTCTCGTTGGAATCACCGATGACCGTTCCATCCGGCATAATGACGGTAAAGCGAGTGGCGGTGTTTTTGCCCACCTTTTTGCACAGCCGATCGACTTTCATCGGATCAAATGGGGAGAGCAGGCCCAATACCTGATTTGCTAACAGTTGGCCCTGGGCCTGAAGGTCCGATTTCGTGCGATCCAGATAAGATTGCTTGAGCGTCCGGGAGGTGTACCAGCTGATGGCCAGAAGCGATAGAAGGATCACCACAAGATAAGAGGGGTAGAGCTGCCGGATCAGTCGTCGTTTTTTTCTCATTATTTTTCCTGGAAGCGATATCCCACCCCGCGAACGGTTTGGATATATTTACCGTAGGGGCCGAGTTTTTTCCGTATGCCGACGATTTGTACATCCACACTCCGATCCGTGACCGGATAGTCGCCACCCCGAACAGCGTCAACAATTTGCGAGCGTGTCAACACCCATCCCGGACGCTTTGCCAGGCAGGACAGTATCTGAAATTCGGTGTAGGTCAGATCGATCACCTGTCCGTCCGCCAACACCTCCCTTCGACCCGGGTGAATGGTCAGTTCATGAACCCGGATGGTTTCGTCCTCACCTTCGGTGGGTTTGGCATGTCGACGTAAAATCACTTTGATCCGTGCCAGCAGAATCCGTGGGGAAAACGGTTTGGTCACATAATCGTCCGCACCCAGTTCCAGGCCGGTGACAATGTCCGCCTCTTCGCCTTTTGCCGTCAGCATGATAATGGGCACGTGTTTTGATTTCGGGCTGTTTTTTAGCTTTTTGGCCACTTCCAGTCCATCCTGGCCGGGCAGCATCAAATCCAGAACAATCAGGTCCGGAACCTTGCTTTGAGCATGTTCGAGCGCCTTTTCACCTGATTCGGCGCAGACGATTTCATAACCTTCTCGTGATAGATTATACCGAATGAGTTCTAGTATATCCTCTTCATCGTCTACAACGAGAATTGTTTCCTTTGTCATGGGATTTCTCTCCAGTGGATTTTTGCACCCAGTGCCCGTCCATAAATCGGGAAAATTAGCCATTTCTGGATGGGCACTACCTAAAGGCTGGTGTGCCTGACGACCTCTCCCTCGATCATGTAAACGACCTCTTCGGCGATATTTGTTGCATGGTCCGCCAGTCGTTCCAGATGTCTTGAAATGAGTAGCAGGTTAATCAGATATCCGATTTGCGTCGGATGCTTGGACATGGCAACTTTGATTCGATCGTAGGCGTCATGTTTTATACTGTCCACCTCATCGTCAAGGAAAATGACATGGTGGGCCAGTTCCAAATCCATATTCACAAGCGAATCGAGGCTTTTTTTCAGCATATCCTGGGCTTTTTCCGCCATGCTGGTGTAGTCAAACTGCATGATGTGGCGGTCGTGCTTGGCCAGAATCTGAACACGCTGGGCGATGTTAACCGCCTGGTCGCCGATCCTTTCAAGATCGTTGTTGATCTTGATGACCGCAATGAGAAATCGAAGATCCACAGCCACCGGTTGGTACAAGGCCAGGGCCTTGAGGCATTCATCTTCGACTTCCATTTCCATGGTGTCGATTTCATGATCCCGGTCAATGATATCTTCAGCCAAGATTGCATCGATGTCGGTGATTGCCTTGCCGGCCATCTGAACACGCTGCTCAACCGCAGCCCCCAGAGACAGAAGCATTTTTTTAATTTTGTCTAACTCTTTTTGGAAATGTGTGTTCATATATGTGTTTTCCTATGGTTAGGATCGATACCCTTCGCCCGTTCCGTTAGAACATCTGCAACAACGGAGCCTGAAATATACGCGCTGTGTGTTAGAAACGTGTTAGGGTGCTGCTATGGTTTTGTTAAAATTGCACTTGTTGTGATAATTATTACAGAAAAACAAACTATCGGGACCGCAATTCACCGATGAAATAAAAAAATAATGCGGTTTTAACCGGATACTAACATAAGCCTAACAAAGTCGTGGTAAAAAACTACCATCACACATGTGACTTGTAAAGTGCCCATTTGATCCACCAATGGTCTTGAATCAGCAAATTGGATGTCATTTGGATCGAATGACCACATCATCAATAAATATACAGTGAAAGTGTTATGAACCCTTCATTTTTATTGATCACACTTTTATTACTTTCGTCGATCGGTTATTGCCTCGGGCGGAAAAAGGCATTTTCTGTGGCGGGTGGTGTTGAGAATCTTCGATACTTGCACTCCCGGCCGACTTATTACGGAATGCTGACCGCCCTCTGGTGCGGCATTCCGACCTTAATTATTTTAAGCGGTTGGCTGGCGTTTGATTCCAATATTATTACCCGTCTGGTTGTTTCGGATCTGCCGGATGAGATCAGGGGCTTACCGGCCGATCGCCTGAATTTGATCGTAAATGACATTCGGAACCTTGTGAACGGAAATATTGTTTCCGGAAAAATCAGCATCCACATTCAGGCCGCTGCCGACAGATATGAAAACCTGAAGGGGATCAGTCAGGCGTCCCTTTCGGTTGTATCCATATCGATCGGTATCTTGCTGATGCTGTTTATTCGCAGCAGAATCACTTCCGAATTACGTGCCCGGAACCATGTGGAGATGCTATTTAAATGGCTGCTCATCGCTTGCTCCTGCATTGCCATCATCACGACCATCGGTATCGTCCTGTCGGTGCTCTATGAGGCGATTCGTTTTTTTAAAATCATTTCTATATCCGAATTTTTATTCGGATTGAAATGGAGTCCCCAGATGGCCATACGTGCCGATCAGGTCGGATCTTCCGGATCATTCGGAACAATCCCGGTCTTTGTGGGTACTGGATTGATATCCGCCATCGCGATGTTCGTGGCAGTCCCCATCGGGCTCATGTCCGCCATCTACCTTTCAGAATATGCCAACCGAAAATTCCGAGCCGTTGCAAAACCGCTGATGGAGATTTTAGCCGGTATCCCCACGGTTGTTTACGGCTTCTTTGCGGCCCTGACAGTGGCCCCTTTTATTCGGGATGTGGGTGCAACCGTGGGCCTGGATGTTTCCTCCGAAAGTGCTCTGGCGGCTGGTCTGGTGATGGGCATCATGATCATACCGTTTGTTTCATCCATTTCCGACGATGTGATCAATGCGGTCCCCCAGTCGCTTCGTGACGGCGCGCTCAGTCTCGGTGCGACACGATCTGAAACCATCCGGCAGATTGTGCTGCCGGCCGCCTTGCCGGGGATTGTCGGCGGCATCCTTCTGGCGATCTCCAGGGCCATCGGCGAGACCATGATTGTGGTGATGGCCGCCGGTCTGGCCGCCAATATGACCGTAAATCCCCTGAAAGCCGTCACAACCGTGACCGTTCAGATCGTAACCTTGCTGGTCGGTGATCAGGAGTTTGACAGCCCCAAAACCCTTGCGGCTTTTGCCTTGGGCCTGCTCCTGTTTTTTGTGACCCTTTGTTTGAACATTATCGCACTTTTCGTTGTGCGGAAATACCGAGAGCAGTATGAGTAAAACAGAAAACCTAAAAAACGGTCAGACTGTCAAAGACGGGAAACGAACACTCGATATCGTCAACCAGGGGCTTGCCAAACGGTATCGAGCGGAAAAACGGTTTCGTTTTTATGGTGTTGCGGCCATTTTTTCAGGATTGATCTTTTTGTCGATTCTCTTTTTCAATATCGCCAAAAGCGGCATCACGGCATTCCAGCAGACCTTCATTCAAATGGAGATATTTGTCGATCCGGACATGCTGGATAAAACCACCCTGGCCTCCGCAGACTACGGTGGATTGATAAAAAAGTCACTGCGAGACGAATTTACCAATGTGACCAACCGGCGCGACAAACGCCAGTTATACAAATTGGTCAGTAACGGCGCATCGTATCAGATTCGGGAAATGATATTGAAGAATACCGATCTTGTCGGCCGGACGCTGTCTGTATGGGTCCCGGCTGACGATAATATCGATATGCTCATCAAGGGGCATATTCGCCGGGATACTGCGGAAAACGAGCGTCCCGTATCCGATTTGCAAATATCATGGGTCGACGAACTGCGTGACGCGGGGCGCGTGGATAAAAAATTCAATAAAACCCTGTTTACTGCCGGGGATTCCAGAGAACCGGAACTGGCCGGAATATGGGGCGCTGTTGTGGGCTCTTTCTATACACTCGTTGTCACACTCCTATTATCCTTTCCCATTGGTGTGGCTGCGGCCCTATATCTGGAGGAATTTGCCCCGAAAAACCTTTGGACCGATATCATCGAAGTCAATATCAACAATTTAGCGGCGGTTCCGTCCATTGTATTCGGACTGTTGGGACTGGCCGTGTTTTTGAACTTTTTCGGGTTACCTCGCTCAGCCCCGCTGGTGGGTGGATTGGTTCTGACATTGATGACGCTTCCCACCATCATTATTTCCAGCCGTGCCGCCCTGCAGTCCGTTCCGCCCTCGATCCGGGAGGCGGCTTTGGGTGTCGGAGCATCTAAAGTGCAGACGGTTCTGCACCATGTCCTGCCGTTGGCCATGCCCGGTATGCTAACCGGAACCATCATCGGGATGGCACGCGCCTTGGGCGAAACAGCACCGTTGTTGATGATCGGGATGGTGGCGTTTATCGTCGACATTCCGGGTAGTCTAACCGATCCATCAACGGTGCTGCCGGTGCAGATCTATCTATGGGCGGACAGCCCCGAAAGGGGATTTGTGGAACGGACTTCGGCTGCAACCATGGTCCTTCTGGCGTTTTTGATTGCCATGAATGCCACTGCGGTTGTGTTGCGAAATCGATTTGAAAAACGCTGGTAAGCCGCGCATCGACACGATCAGTGTTAGTATTGTATTTATTTTATTAACTAGTGTCCATCCAGAAATAGGATAATTTTTTCGAGTTCAAGGAAGGCGGAAATTTTAACCGCAGGCATACCGGGAGTATTCCGAGGATTAAAATTTTCAACTGACACAGAAATCGGGAAAATTAGCCATTTGTGGATGGGCACTATATAGAAGCTTGGATTAGGAGGTCGTATGTTTAAGAAAACTACTGTATTGGTTGCTGCACTGATGTTTGTTGCTTCACTGGGTACGGCCAATGCCGAATCAGCTAGAGATTACATCAGCATAGTTGGTTCATCCACTGTTTATCCCTTTGCCACTGTTGTTGCAGAGCGATTTGGGAAAACCACTCCGTTTAAAACCCCGAAAATTGAATCCACCGGCTCCGGTGGCGGATTTAAGCTTTTTTGCGCAGGTGTTGGTGTGGAACATCCGGACATCACCAATGCGTCCCGGGCTATTAAAACTTCGGAATGCGAAAAATGCTTCAAAAACGGCGTCAAAGAAGTCGTAGAGGTTAAAATCGGCTACGACGGGATTGTGCTGGCCAATTCCAAAAAGGCGGCGCCCATGAAACTGACCCGAAAGGACATTTTTCTGGCGCTGGCAAAGGACGTTCCGGATCCGAGCGGTGCTGAAAAGCTGATACCCAATTCCTACAAAACCTGGAAAGATGTTAATTCAGCGTTGCCGAAGATCAAAATCGAAGTACTCGGCCCCCCGCCGACTTCCGGGACCCGGGATGCCTTTGTGGAACTTGCAATGGAAGGTGGTGGGAAAAAATTCGGTCGGATCAAGGCCATGAA
>JAFDDL010000205.1 GCA_019310865.1 Deltaproteobacteria bacterium
ATGCCGCATCGGTTATGGCTTCGGGTGACGCGCTCTCTTACAAAACTGCCGGAACTGTTTAAAAGGGTTATGGATCTGGAAAAGCGATTGGCCCGAATGGAAAAAGGCAAGGACATCGAATAATATTCGGTTTTCGAAGCGAGTGGTTGTCCTGAAAGCCACCGAAATTAAGGAGAATCCATGGAAGCTGTATTTGACATCCAACAGATCATGAAGTTTCTGCCCCACCGGTATCCATTTTTGCTGGTGGATCGGGTGCTGGAGGTCACGCCAAACGAAAAAATCAAGGCCATCAAAAATGTTTCCATGAACGAACCGTTTTTCCAGGGGCATTTTCCCGGTTTGCCGGTGATGCCCGGCGTTCTCATTGTCGAAGCCATGGCGCAGACCGGCGGGATCCTGGTCGTGTCTTCCTTCCCTGAGGAACAGCACGGTTCGGTGATGTATTTCATGGGAATCGACAAGGCGAAATTTCGGAAACCGGTGGTTCCGGGCGACCAATTGATGTTTGATATCAGCATACTCAAACAGCGAGCCAAGGCGGTAAAATTGGCTGCAACGGCCTCCGTGGATGGTACCGTGGTGGCCGAAGCGGTATTGATGGCGACCATCGGAGATAAAATATGATACATCCCACTGCGATCATCGATGGGAAGGCGGAACTTGATTCGACTGTCGAGGTGGGACCCTATACGGTGATCGGACCCCATGTGAGCATCGGCGCCGGAACCGTGATCGGGCCCCATGTGGTCATCGAGCCATATGTGTCCATCAGCCCGGATTGCAGGATTTACCAATATGCGGCCATCGGGGCCGTACCCCAGGCAGTGAAATTCGGGGGAGAAAAGACCTATGTCAAGATCGGTCGTGGATCGGTCATCCGCGAATTTGTGACCATTCATCGCGGGACGGCTTTCGGAGGCGGTATTACCGAGTTGGGTGAAGAAAATTTTCTCATGAATTACACCCATATCGCCCACGATTGCAAAACGGGCCGCCAGGTCGTTCTGGCAAACAACGCCACGCTGGCCGGGCATATCACCATCGGCGACTACGCTTCCGTGGGGGGGCTTACGGCCATACACCAGTTTGTTCGGGTGGGTGACTATGCTTTTATCGGTGGAAAATCCGCCGTGAGCAAAGATGTGCCCCCGTTTGTCAAAGCCTCGGGCTCTTCGGGAGACCGAGCCAAACTTTACGGGATTAACTCCGTTGGACTCAAACGCCACGGCTTTTCCCAGGAAACCTTGCTGAATCTGAAACGGGCGTACCGCATTGTGTTCCGAATCGGGCTGACCATGCGAGAGGCTGTGGAGCGAGTAAAAGCCGAAGTGGAGCAGCTCCCGGAGGTTGCCAAATTCATTGAATTTCTTCAGACCTCCGAGCGGGGCATTACCCGGTGACCGACCCATATTATCCAAACGAGACATGATGAAGCGGATTGGACTCATTGCGGGGAGCGGACAGTTCCCCATTATTTTTTCAAAAACAGCCCAGGCCGGCGGATACGACGTCTATGCAGTGGCCCATCAGAAGGAGACGGATCCGGATCTGGCGACGCATGTCAAGGTCATTCGATGGGTTCATCTGGGACAACTCAAACGAATACTGCGGTTTTTTAAGGATCATGACATATCCGAAGCGGTCATGATGGGGGCCATCAACAAAACCCGAATGTTCACCGATGTCCGACCTGATACCAAGGCGCTGTCACTGGTCTTTCAAATGCACCATACCCATGATGACGGATTGTTGAGAGCCTTTGCAGGGCTGCTCGAAAAGGAAGGCATTCGCATTCAGTCCGCCACCGGCCTACTTCCGGAAATGCTGGCTCGCCCCGGCTGCTGGACCCGACGTAAACCGAATCGAGGGGAGATGGCCGACGTGGAGCTGGGGTGGCGGCTTGCCAAAGAGATTGGCCGACTCGATATCGGTCAATGTATCGTCGTGGGCGGTGGTTCGGTGTTGGCCGTGGAGGCCATCGATGGAACGGATGCCACCATCAAGCGCGGTGCCGGCCTGGGCAACGCCAATGCGGTCGTGGTCAAAGTTTGCAAGCCCAATCAGGATCAGCGATTTGACATTCCAGCTATTGGCACCGGAACGATTCAAACCATGCATGCGGCCGGTGCGAGGGTCCTGGCGGTGGAAGCGGGCAAAGCGGTGGTCTTTGACCGGACTGAAATGATTTCGCTGGCTGACGAATGCGGGATTGCAATTATGGCAATGGTGAGCGAATGAATCGATTAAAAATCGGCGTCATTGGTGTTGGATATCTGGGCAGATTCCATGCCCAAAAATATGCCGCAATGGACCAGGTGGATCTGGTGGGAGTTGTGGATACGGATGCCAACCGTGCCCAATCGGTGGCCGATGAAGTGGGCACGCGAGCGTTTAATCGCCATGCCGACTTGCTTGGACAGGTCGACGCGGTGAGTGTTGTGGTGCCAACAAAGGTACATTACGATATCAGCCGATCGTTTCTTGAACACGATGTGGATGTGCTTATCGAAAAGCCCATCACGACAACGTTAGGTGAGGCAGACGATCTCATTGCCTTTGCCGAGTCCCAGGGCTTGATCATTCAGGTGGGGCATCTGTAGCGTTTCAATCCGGCGGTGGAGGCCTTGCAGGGGATCGTATCGAGTCCCCGGTTTATCGAGTCTCACCGATTGGGAATATATAAACCCCGGGGGATCGATGTGAGCGTCGTTCTCGATTTAATGATACACGATATCGATATCATCCTTAATTTCGTAAAATCCCCCATTAAACATCTTCATGCAGCCGGTATTCCGGTGATCACCGATGAGGTCGACATTGCCAATGCCCGCCTGGAATTTGAAAACGGCTGTGTGGCCAATGTGACGGCAAGTCGCGTATCGACCAAGAATGAACGAAAAATCCGTATGTTTCAGCGCGAGGCCTATATTTCCGTCGATTTCGCCAATCATGAAATCACTGTCATCCGACAGGGAAACGACAACTCGGGCGGCTTGATCCCCGGTATGGATATGAAGCAGCTATGTTTCACGAAAGGCGACGCCCTGGATGTCGAATTGAAAGCCTTTGTCCATTCGGTAACCCATCGCGAGGCACCGGAAGTGACAGGAAAAGTCGGTCGAGATGCCCTTGAAATCGCCTTGATCATCATGGAGCAGATCAATACAGCCAACCTTCGATTTTTACGGTCCTAGTCGTAATCATGGAACAGACCCGCAATCAATGTGTCATGATCATCGCCGGGGAGGCTTCCGGTGAGCATCACGGGGCCAAGGTGGTGGCCGCTTTGCGCAAACGCAATCCGGACTTGGTCTTTTGTGGCATCGGTGGGGCCGCCATGAAAGCCCAAGGGGTCCGAATTTCTGTGGATGCCGAAACGCTGGCCGTAGTGGGAATTGTCGAAATTTTTTCCAAGGCCAAAATCCTTCTCAACGGGTTGTTCACGGCCAAGAATCTGATCAAACGTCAGCGGCCCGATCTGTTACTGCTTATCGATTTTCCCGGTTTTAACCTGCATATCGCGGCCACCGCCAAGAAGCTCGGTATTCCGGTTCTCTATTACATCAGCCCTCAAATCTGGGCCTGGCGGTCGGGCCGGGTGAAGAAGATCAAGGCCAGGGTTAATCACATGGCGGTCATTTTTCCCTTCGAAGCAAAGTTTTATCGCCGACAAAATGTACCGGTAACATTTGTGGGGCATCCACTGCTGGACTCGTCGGCCAATATGAAGATCGATGCCACCGGCCGGCCGGCTAGCGAAACAGTCATTGGCTTGCTGCCCGGGTCCCGGCAAGCGGAGGTCGCCCGTCTTTTGCCACATATGCTCGGTGCGGCTCGGCGGTTAACCCGGCAGATATCGTCCGTCCGCTTCGTTCTGTCCCAGGCACCCAGCGTGGACAAGACAATGGTGGCCGATATCCTAGCGGCACACGGCTCCGGGATTTCATTGACAGTTGAAACAGATGGTGTGCAGCGTGTTTTTTCCCAAAGCACCCTTGTGGTGGCTGCTTCGGGAACGGTTACCCTGGAGGCGGCGTTGGCAGCGGTTCCCATGGTCATCGTGTACAAGGTGAAACCCGTTGATTACTGGCTTGGCCGCGCCTTGATTCGGGTCAATCATATCGGGCTGGCCAATTTGATTGCGGAAAAAGAAATTGCTCCGGAACTGATCCAGGGAGCGGTGACGCCGGAAAATATTGCGGAAACGGTTCGAAAGATGCTGTCCGATCCGGCCGATCTGGCCGCGCGGCGCTCGGCCCTGATGAAAATCCGGGACGACTTGGGCGGCGCCGGCGCCTCTGAGCAGGTAGCGGAAATAGCCGTTCAATTAATGAACAAAAGGTGAGATTGGATCCATGGGCCGGATTGATAAAAACGGCATAACGGAAACCAAGTGGCGGCTCGTGGGATTGTTTGGGAAATGGGTCATCGACGGCCTGTTTTGTTGCACGCCGGTTGAATCGGTAGGAAAGGAAAAAGTCGAATCGATCCTTGCCTCCAAACGGTTTATTCTGGCCTTATGGCATTCACGGATACTACTGATCAATTATCTTTACAAGGGGTGGAATGGTGTAGCCCTGGTCAGTCGGTCCGACGACGGAGAGATTATGGCCCGGGTTATCGAGCGCCAGGGACATGAGTCCATTCGGGGATCCACGGGAAAAGGTGGGCTGCGAGCCCTTTCCCGACAGATTCGGTGTTTGCGGCAAATGGATCGGCCGGGGCTCGTGATTCCGGACGGTCCTCAGGGACCGCGGTTCAAGGTCCAGGCCGGTATCATTACCCTGGCACAGAAAACCGGCTGTCCCATTATCCCGATCAGCTACAGCGCCCGGAAAATGAAGATTTTTAACAGTTGGGACCGGTTTATCCTTCCGCGACCGTTGACCCGATGCCGAGTGGTTTACGGAGACCCGGTATCGGTCCCGGGGAAAGCATCCCGGGAGGATCTGGAAAGATGCCGGCAAAAGCTGGAAAACGAGTTGTGCCGGATTACGAATGAGGCGGATGGGTATTTTGGCCACCAAATTACATAGATGGCGCTGAAAGCATAGACAATTATGTTCGGAATTAAATTAAAACCCCGCCATCGGCGACTTTTAGGCATGGTCACACACCACAAGATGCGCTTTCTTGTGTCCATGCTCTGTTCGGCCCTGGTGTCGGTGACCACTGCCGCGTCTGCGTGGCTTCTCCAACCGGCCATCGATGATGTGTTCATCAGCAAGGATGTGAGCATGCTCAAAATGTTTCCACTGCTCATCATCGGACTTTTTTTGCTCAGGGGCATCGGTATCTATGGCCAGGAGTACCTGATGAGCTATGTGGGGCAGAATATCATTCTGCGCCTTCGAAACGGGCTGTATGATCGAATCCAGGATTTGCCGCTCTCTTTTTTCCAGGATGAAAAGACCGGTGTGCTTATGTCCCGGATTACCAACGATGTGAATGTTCTCAAACTCATGGTATCCGATTCGGTGAAGGCGGCCCTGCGCGATTGTTTCAGCATTTTGGCACTCACCTTTGTCATTTTTTACCGAGATTGGCAATTGGCCCTGATCGCGTTGGTGGTGTTGCCGCTTGCCTTTTTACCGGTGGTGAAATTTGGTCGCCGGGTGCGCGAAGTCAGTACCCGAAGTCAGGAGGCCATGGCCGACATGAATGCGTTTCTCCATGAGACGTTTGCCGGCAGTAAAATCGTCAAGGCCTTTGGTATGGAGGCAGTGGAAAAACGGCGGTTTGGTGAAAAGGTCATGCACCTGTTTCGTCTGGAGGTTAAAACCGCTATGGCCAAAGGCCTGTCCCCGGCTGTGATGGAAGTTTTTGCCGGCCTTGGTATTGCGTTTATTCTCTATTATGGCGGCAGCGCCGTCATCAGCGGTGAAACAACCCCGGGTACCCTGGTCTCTTTTATCGGGGCGGTCATGTTGCTGTATACCCCGGTCAAGAAACTGTCGCGCATCAACAATATCGTACAAGAGGGTCTGGCGGCGGTGGACCGGATATTTGATGTCATGGAAACCGAGTCCAATATTCGGGAGGCGGACAACCCGATCACAATCCCCACCAACCCCCACAGGGTTCAATTCGATAATGTTTCCTTCCGGTACGAACAAGACGATGTGCTTAAAAACATCCACCTGGATGTTGCAGCCGGGGAAGTTCTGGCCCTGGTCGGCATGAGCGGCGGCGGAAAGACCACCCTGGTCAATTTGATTCCCCGGTTTTTCGATACGACCCGGGGCAACATTCGAATCGACGATTGTGATATTCGAAATGCGTCGCTCAAATCGCTCCGACGGCAGATCGCCGTTGTGACCCAGGAACCGATTCTGTTTAACGATACAGTTCGAAACAATATCGCATATGGAAATGTCGAAGCAACGGACGCTGAAATCGAACGCGCCGCCAATGCCGCCTATGCTTATGAATTTGTCATGGGGTTTCCAAAGGGATTTGATACGATCATCGGTGAGCTTGGCGGGCGATTATCCGGAGGGGAAAAACAGCGCCTGTGTATTGCCCGCGCGCTGGTTAAAGATGCACCCATTTTAATTCTCGATGAGGCCACCAGCGCTCTGGATACCGAGTCGGAGATGTGGGTACAAAAGGCGTTGGGAAACCTGATGAAGG
>JAFDDL010000206.1 GCA_019310865.1 Deltaproteobacteria bacterium
ACCCGATATGCATCAACCCGCTTAAAAACGTCCCGGTAGCCAAAATCACCGCATCGCATTCGTATGAAAATCCGGTGTGATCCACAATACCGCTCACGCGGTTATTGTCCACCACAAGCTGCTCCACAAGGGCCTGTTTTAAATCCAGATTTTCCTGACGCTCCAAAACGGCCTTCATGGCCACGTGATAGCGCTGCTTGTCATTTTGCGTTCGCGTCGATTGTACTGCCGGGCCTTTTTTGGTATTCAGTGTTCGGTATGAGATGGCGCTTTGGTCCGTCACTTTGCCCATTTGGCCACCAAGGGCATCGATTTCTTTGACAATCTGCCCCTTTGCCATCCCCCCGATGGACGGGCTGCATGGCATGGCCGCCACTTTATCCAGGTCGATGGCCAAAATCAGCACCCGACAACCCATCCGGCCGGCAGCCAGTGCGGCTTCACACCCGGCATGCCCGGCGCCGACAACGATGATGTCATATTTTTTCAATTCAATCGAACCCATTCACAGCATGGTTACAACAATACAAGGAAAAAATCTTCCCTTGCAGGAATGAAAAACCAAGATATAATATTGCATCGCGACCGGTCAAGCAATGGATATTGAAAATGCAAAATCGTTACTATGATTTAAACACCTATCTGCGCAGCCGCTTCGGGTGCCGTGTTCAAAAAATCAGCATCGATGCGGGGTTCACCTGCCCGAATCGGGATGGAACCCTGTCGAACTTGGGATGTATATATTGTAACGCCCGTGGCTCCGGAACCGGTGCCTTTGCCAAGGGGCATTCCATAACCGATCAGCTGCTGCAGGGAAAGACCGCTCTGTCCAAGCGGTACAAAGCCAAAAAATTCATCGCTTATTTTCAATCTTTCTCCAATACATACGCGCCCATAGACGAGCTCAAGGCGCTTTACGACGAAGCGATGGCCGTGGCGGACGTTGTGGGATTGTCCATCGGCACGCGACCGGATTGTGTTGATGATTCGGTGCTTGATTTGCTCGCTGAATATGCCCGCAGCCGGCTGATATGGATCGAATACGGGCTTCAATCGGCTCATGACGAAACCCTTGCACGAATAAATCGGGGGCATGATTTTGCATGCCTGAAACGTGCGGTTGCTGCATCGCGCAGTCGCAATATCAATGTTTGCGTTCATGTCATTTTGGGGCTTCCCAATGAAACGCGCCGCCGGATGCTCGACACGGCCCGTATGGTGGCAGACTTGGGAATCCAGGGAATTAAGCTTCACCTGCTCTATGTTGTTAAAGGAACCGCTCTGGAGACGCTTTATGAAAGCGGCGCCTATCACTGTCTCGATCAGGACACCTATGTTGAGCTTGTTTGCCGGTTTTTAGAACAATTGCCGAAGGATGTGGTCGTACAGCGGTTGACGGGCGATCCGCATCCGCAGGAGCTGGTTGCCCCGTTGTGGTCGCTTCGAAAATCGGAGACATTGAATATGATACGCAACCGACTGAAGGCGGAAAATACGTGGCAGGGTAAGGGTTCGCTTTCCTGAGCGAGCCCTAAGTGCCGATAGATATTAACAAAAATCTTGACAGGCACGAGGATGCAGTTGAAAATAGATAACAGATTCAATGCGTCAAGAAATTTGAATGAGCCGATGTCTGTACAAAGGAGCATGGGGATGACCAAACAATCCAATCGGGGCAAGTTTCGTCAGTCGGATAACGTATACCCTTCCGTGAAGGTGTTTCACGAGCTGATGGCCAATAAGGTAAATGAAATATTATTGGTATCCAACCCGTATGATGCATTTATTATGGAGGAAGACGGGCGGTTGGCCGGTCGGATCATTCATGAATACCGCGGATTGAATCTCTCCCGCCCACCCCGGTTGACCTGGGTTTCCACCGCTCAAGAGGCGCTTTCGGCATTGTCAAACAACAATTTTGATCTTGTTATCACAATGCCCCGACTGGATGATATGGATACCATTGAGCTGGGCCGAAAGATAAAGAAACGCTTTTCCAGTTTACCGGTATTTCTTCTGACCCATACGACCAGCCTCATATTAAAATTCCTGGGATCCACAATTGATTTGCCGTTCGATAATATTTTCGTCTGGCGGGGCAATACGGACCTGCTGCTGGCCATGATCAAAAGTGTGGAAGACCGGATGAACGTGGCCAGTGATACCCAAGCAGCACGGGTTCGGGTCATTATTCTCGTCGAAGATTCCCCATTGTACATATCCTCTATTATTCCGCTTTTGTATCGGGAGATCGTTCTGCAGACACAGCGGGTTATGGAAGAATCCGTTAATGAAGAACACCGCCTGTTGAGAATGCGGGCGCGGCCTAAAATACTCGTAGCGAAAACCTATGAAGAAGCCGAGGCGCTTTACAAGACCTATAAGCCTTATATACTCAGCGTGATTTCGGATGTGCGGTACACTCGCGGTGGTAAAGTGGATGATCGGGCAGGTCACGCATTATTGTCGATGATCAAAAAAGACTCACCCGATATTGCGCTGTTGAACCTGAGTTCCGAGGAGGCAAATCGCCAATCCGCAAAAGCGATACCAGCTGTTTTTTCAAATAAGAACTCACCTGCGCTGCATACGGAGATTCGTAATTTTTTTATGGAATACCTGGGCTTCGGGGATTTTACGTTCAGGCTGCCCGACGGCAGAGAGGTGGGACGTGCCCACAATCTGAGGACCTTGGAGAAAGTCCTTCCCGATTTGCCCGATCAATCGATTGTCTACCATGCAAGCCGAAATGATTTTTCGATCTGGTTAATGGCCCGTTCCGAGATCGAACTTGCCTCCCGACTTCGGCCCCTGACCATGGCGGATTTTTCAGGTGTGGCGGATATCAAGGTACATTTGACACAAAGTATTGCCGAGCGGAGAAAAGAGCGTCGGTGGTCACTGATTTCGTAGAAGCCGAGTTCGATTCCGAAGCCGAGTTTGTAAAAATCGGTAATGGGTCGCTTGGCGGCAAGGCACGCGGCCTGGCCTTTTTTTCAACATTGCTCCGGGAGACGTCTGAAATCCAAGCATCGTTTCCCGATATTCAGATCGGCATTCCCAAAACACTGGTGATCACCACAGAGGGATTCGATACCTTCATGGCCGAGAACAACCTCAAGGAACTATCGTTTGAAACTCTGAAAGATCATGAAATCGAAGACATCTTTTTGAAATCCAAGTTTTCAGATAGCATCAGACGAAACCTGGAAATATTTCTATCACAGACGAACTATCCCCTTGCCGTTCGGTCATCAAGTTTACTGGAGGACTCGCAATCCCAGCCATTTGCCGGTATTTACCAGACGTATATGATTCCCAATGCCCACCAGGACCTATCGGTTAGAACGGACCAGCTTGTCCAGGCGATTAAACTCGTTTATGCATCGACATTTTTGGAAACTTCTCGCGCATTTGCAGAAAGCACTCTTAATCGAACCGAAGAAGAAAAAATGGCTGTAATTGTACAGCAAATAGTCGGAAACCGGTACGGAGACATGCTCTATCCAGCTATTTCAGGGGTTGCCCAGTCATATAATTTCTACCCGGTGTCTCACTTAAAGCCGGAAGATGGTGTGGCCCATATCGCCCTGGGACTTGGTAAAACAGTGGTGGACGGGGGTACAGCGTTGCGATTTTCCCCCAAATACCCTGAATTCCTCCCGGGGTTTTCTTCGGTTGAGGAAATATTGGACAATTCACAACGAATGTTTTATGCGCTGGATATGGCCCAATTCCCCAGTGAGTTCGGCGCTTCATATGATGCACCGTTGGTCCGTGTGGAAATCGATGACGTTCCGGATCAGTTTCCGGTTAAATACTTATGCAGCACCTATATGCCCGAAGAACACAGAATTCGTGATTCAAGCAGATCCGGGGGATATCCCGTCCTCACATTCGCCAATCTGTTAAAGTACAAAACACTGCCCCTGTCGGAAATATTGTTACAGATAATGGAACTGGGCAGGAAGGGAATGGGTGGCTCAATCGAGATCGAGTTCGCTTTGGATTTATCCCCGGATTCAAGTCGTCCGCCGACCTTTTCATTACTTCAGATTCGACCCATGGTATTGGGCCGCCACCAAACGGATGTGAAGATTCATCCGGAAGATATTCAACAGGCAACCGGTTACTCGAATATGGCTCTGGGCAACGGACTCTATGACGACATTGAAGATATTGTATACGTAAAACCCCATGACTTCGATCCGGGCAAAACGATGCAGATCGCCGCTGAAGTCGGGAAAATAAATTACGCCATCAAAAAAACCCAGCGAAAATACCTGCTTGTCGGCCCTGGCAGGTGGGGCAGTGCAGACCGCTGGTTGGGTATTCCGGTGAAGTGGAACGATATCTCAAGTGTGGGGGTTATTGTCGAAACCGCCTCTGATAAATTGAGGGCCGCGCCATCACAGGGGACACATTTTTTTCACAATATTACCTCCATGGGCATCAGTTACATCACCATTAACCCGGCAAGCGAAGACTTTTTTGACTGGACGTGGTTGGAGACGCTGCCGATGGTTCAAGAGACCCACTTTGTTCGCCATGTCAAGGCAGACACACCACCGCGGATTAAATTGGAAGGTAGAACATCGCGCGCGGTAATTATTAAATAGTGCCCATCCACAAATGGCCAATTTGCTCGATATCTGCGTTACGCGAAAAATTCTATCCTCGGAATATCAATCATATACCTGTGGTAAAATTTTTCGCAAGCCTTGATCTCAACCAAATTTGCCTATTTCTGGATGGACACTAAATAGCAGTGCCAAATCGGTCAAGCCAGTACCATCTGCTGCGAGGGCATGATTTCCAACCGTTCGACTTTTTGAAATCCCCGGGGAAGTTTTCGGCCACGACGGCCGCGAACGCCCGAAAAATCGGCAAGATTTCCCGGTTTCAAGGTCAGGTGTCGCTTCCCGGCGTGGATCACGAGGTGATCAGCCGGTGACAGGACTGCCAGGTGCGTCATCAGCTCCTCACGGGATTTAACGCGCTGGGTCGGTATTTGTATAATTTTATTGCCCTTTCCTTTGGAAAGAATGGGAAGCTCGTCAATGGGAAAAACGAGCATTCGACCTTCATTGGTGACGATTGCCAGCAGACTTTCCAGGGCGTCATTCAACGGGATTGGCACCAGCGGTTGCGCGCCGGGCGGCAGGGTCAGCAATGCTTTACCGTTTCGATTTTTTGTGAACAGGTCCGATAGATGGGTGCGGAACCCATACCCGGCATCACTGGCGATGAGCATTGGTTGATCGGGCGGTCCCATGATAACGGATAATACGGATGCGCCGGCCGGCAGTGTCAGACGACCCGTGAGCGGCTCACCTTGTCCCCGGGCCGATGGCAGGCTGTGGGCGGGCAGTGTATAGGAGCGACCCGTGGTGTCCACAAAGACAGCGGGCTGGTTGCTGCGGCCCTGCGCTGCGGACAAATGCCTGTCACCGGCCTTGTAATTGAGTTTTACCGGGTCGATGTCATGTCCTTTGGCGGCGCGGACCCATCCCATTTTGGAAACCACGACCGTCACCGGTTCCACCTGAATGATTTCTTCCTCGGAAAACGCTTGGGCGCCGTCCCGGGCCACGATCGGCGATTTGCGATCGTCGCCGTATTTTTTGGCATCGGCCGCGAGCTCCTTTTTAACCAATGTCTTCAGGCGGGCCTTTGAGGCCAGAATTTTTTCAAGGGACGCTTTTTCCTCAGTGAGGTGTTTTTGCTCCTCTCGCAGTTTGATTTCCTGAATTTTTGCGAGCTGGCGTAGCCTGAGCGCCAGAATCGCTTCAGCTTGCCGGTCGCTGATACCAAAGCGTTTCATGAGAACCGGCTTTGGCTCATCTTGGGTGCGAATGATGCGAATGACTTCATCCAGGTGGTCAAAAACGATCAAAAAACCATCCACCAGGTGCAGCCGTTCCACTACCTTCTCCAGCCGGTATGTCAATCGCCGACGGACGGTTTCCATCCTGAATTTAAGCCATTCCGTCAACAATGCCGACAGGCCCATGACGTGCGGCCGGCCGGCCATGTCGATGGCGTTCATGTTGACCCGGTAGGTTCGCTCTAATTCTGTTGTTGCGAAAAGATGCGCCATCAGGGCATCCACATCCACCCGATTGGACCGGGGTACGATAACCAGGCGGGTGGGTGATTCATGGTCGCTTTCATCTCGAAGGTCAACCACCATGGGCAATTTCTTGGATTGCATCTGGACGGCAATCTGCTCGATGATTTTGGCGCCGGAGACTTGGTGCGGCAGCGCCGTGATGACGATATCACCGTTGTCCCGCTCATATATGGCCCGCATTCGAAATTGCCCGACACCGGTTTGGTACATGTCAACTATTTCTTTCCGCGGTGTGATGATTTCAGCGGCGGTGGGCAGATCCGGCCCTTGAATAAAGCGACAAAGGGTCTCGGTGTCTGCTTTCGGGTTGTCAAGAAGGTGGATGCAAGCCTCGGTCGTTTCTGTCAGGTTGTGAGAGGGGATGTCAGTGGCCATGCCGACGGCAATGCCCGAAGCGCCGTTAAGCAGCAGGTTCGGTAGTCTTGCCGGCAATCGGACCGGTTCATTGAGGGTTCCGTCAAAGTTCGGTTGCCAATCAACGGTCCCCTGTCCGAGTTCACCGAGCAGCAATTCGGCATAGGGCGACAGACGGCATTCCGTGTAGCGCATGGCCGCAAACGATTTCGGATCGTCCGCTGAGCCCCAGTTGCCCTGCCCGTCGATAAACGGGTAGCGCGAAGAAAACGGCTGGGCCATGAGCACCATTGCCTCATAACAGGCCGAGTCGCCGTGCGGATGAAACTTACCCAGGACGTCTCCCACCGTTCGAGCGGATTTTTTATGCTTGGCGCCGGCTGAAAGCCCCAGATCACTCATTGCGTAGACGATTCTGCGCTGCACCGGTTTCAGTCCGTCACTGATCTGCGGCAGCGCCCGATCGAGGATGACGTACATGGCATATTCAAGATATGCTTTTTCCGAAAAATCTTGTAGGGCAAGTTGCTCGACGCCCTCAAAGGTTGTGGTAACCGTTTCCATTCACATGTCCTTATTCCACAAGGTTTCCTTTTTCGGCCAGCCAGGCCCGGCGGTCTTTTGCCCGTTTTTTGCTTAAGAGCATATCCAAAACCCGATCCGGTTCTGAATTTGGATCTATGGTCAATTGGACCAGCCGCCTCGTGTCTTTTGCCATTGTGGTTTCCCGCAATTGCATGGGATTCATCTCACCGAGCCCCTTGAAGCGCTGCACCTGGATGTTGCCCTTTTTCTTTTCCGCAGCGATTCTATCCAAAATGCCTTCCTTTTCCGCATCATCCAGGGCATAGAACACCTCTTTGCCCATATCGATTCGATATAGTGGCGGCATGGCCACATGTATATGGCCGGCAGAGACAAGGGGGCGAAAATGTCGCAGAAAAAGCGCTGTGATCAGGGTGGCGATGTGCAAGCCGTCCGAATCGGCATCCGCCAGGATGCAAATCTTACCGTAACGCAAGCCATCGAGATCCGTTGAACCCGGGTCTACGCCGATGGCCACGGAAATGTCATGAATTTCCTTTGAATTCAAGATGGCGCCGCCATCGACCTCCCAGGTGTTTAAAATCTTACCCCGCAGGGGCATGATGGCTTGAAATTGTCGGTCCCGGGCTTGCTTGGCCGATCCGCCGGCGCTGTCACCTTCCACGAGGAACAATTCGGACTGCATCGGGTCCTGGCCCACACAATCGGCCAATTTTCCCGGCAGGGCGGGCCCGCTTATCACCTTTTTTCGGGCCACCTGTTTCCCGGCCCGCTGACGTTTCTGTGCACTTCGAATGGCGATTTCCGCAATTTGCTCGGCATCCTCGGTATTTTGGTTGAGCCAAAGGCTGAACGCATCCTTCACGACACCGGAGACAAAGGCAGCGCATTGCCGGGAGGACAGACGCTCCTTGGTCTGTCCGGAAAACTGTGGGTCTTGCATCTTGATGGACAGGACGTAACTGCACTGCTCCCAGATATCTTCCGGGGCGATCTTGACGCCCCGGGGGATCAGATTTCGGAACTCGCAAAATTCTCGAATTGCCCCGAGCAGACCGGTGCGAAATCCGTTGACATGGGTTCCCCCCAGGGAGGTGGGAATCAGGTTGACATAGCTTTCGGCCACGATTTCGCCGGCTTCGGGCAACCAGGCCACAGCCCAGTCAACCGTTTCGGTTTTTCCTTTAAATACCCCGGTAAACGGATCCCGGGGCAAAAGAAGGCTGCCCGTGGCGCATTCCACAAGATAATCTTGAAGGCCTCCTGAATATTGCCAGTCCTCCGTATTACCGGTCTTTCGGTCGTGAAGTCTCACAAACAGACCGGCGCACAGGACCGCTTTGGCCCGAAGGGTATGGCGAAGCCGTGCGCGGGAAAGCTTCGGGGAGTCGAAATAGCCCGGATCCGGCCAGAAGCGGATCGTGGTGCCGGTGTTTCGTTTGCCCACGGTGCCGGTGACCGTCAGCTCCTGGGTTTTTTCACCGCCTTCATACACCATTTCGTAAAGGCTACCGTCGCGCCGGATGGCAATATGGAGACGTTTTGACAGCGCATTGACCACCGATACCCCGACTCCGTGAAGGCCGCCGGAAAACTGGTAATTCTTGTTTGAAAATTTGGCCCCGGCATGCAGGCGGCTTAAAATCAGCTCCACACCGGGAATGCCTTCCTCCGGATGAAGATCCACCGGCATGCCCCGACCATTGTCTCTCACCTCGAGGGAATCATCCGGGTGAAGGGTCACTTCAATCCGAGTTGCATAACCGGCAATGGCCTCATCCACGCTGTTGTCGATTACCTCGTGGGCCAGGTGATTGGGGCGTGTGGTGTCGGTATACATGCCGGGTCTTCGGCGGACCGGTTCCAGCCCGTTTAAAACTTCAATCGATTCTGCCGTGTAATCGTTCATTCGTCTGTTACCTTCACTTGCGATTGGCTTTCACCGGTATCGATGGGTGCCTGGCCGGCAAGCTCCCGGCTTCGAAGTTGCCAGGCGCGCAGGACAGCCTGAACGAGTGTTGCCAGCGGAATAGCGAAAAATACACCCCAAAAACCCCATATACCGCCGAATACCAGCACGGATGTCACAATGGCGATGGGATGAATATTGACCACCTCGGATAACAGAAGCGGTACCAGCAAATTGCCGTCAATGAGTTGAATGACGGCGTAGGCGATCATCAGGTAGGTGAACTCGGTGCTGAGCCCCCATTGAAACAGGGCCATGAGCGCCACCGGAAAGGTGACCACGGTGGCACCGATATAGGGCACCAGAACCGACAGCCCCACCAGCAGGCCGATGAGCATGGCCACCTTTAAACCCAGGAGGGCAAAGGTGACATAGCTGGCCATCCAAATGATGAGCACTTCCCAGAATTTACCCCGCAGATAATTGCCTAACTGCAGGTTCACCTCTGCCCAGGCCTGCTT
>JAFDDL010000207.1 GCA_019310865.1 Deltaproteobacteria bacterium
CCATGACGTCTCCAAAATTGTTGTCTTCAAGGTTTTCAGAAACGGGTTGACTTTTTTCCAATGGCAACACTTCGTTTTGCACTTTCTATCTCCTAATCAGTATTATTGGGCCCTTGTTGGTCAGTCAGCCGATTGATAGAAGTGGTTTTGAAACCACTTCTAGGCACTTTGACTAAATCACTTCCTGGATAATTTCCGTGATGTCTTTAATCTCCAAAATATCGTCATATTCCAGGTTAAGGCGGCTTTCCTCAAAATTGGTGATGCAGTATGGGCAGGATGTCGCAAGAATCTGAGCCCCAACTTCGTTGGCCTGCTTTAATCTCAGGTCGGAGAATCTTTCTTCCTGTGGTGTGTCCATCCAAATCCTACCGCCGCCGCCGCCGCAGCACAGGCTGTTTTTGCCATGATCCGTCATCTCAACCAGTTCTAATCCGGAGATTTTCTGTAACACGTCTCGGGGTTCGTCATATACGTTATTATGCCGCCCCAGGTAACACGGATCGTGATACGTTACTTTCTTTGAAAATTCCCCTTTCAGTTCAAGTCGCCCGTCATCGATCAGATCCACAATGCGGTGACGAGACAATAATTTTCTTTACACCATTATCGATAAACGTTTTAATGTTTTCCTTGGCCAAGCTTTTAAATACGTCCTCACTGCCCGTCTTTCGGATGCTTTCTCCACAGCAGCTTTCCTTGTCACCCAGTATCCCGAATTCGACCCCTGCCTTGTTCAGAATATCGGCTGTGGCCGTGGCTACCTTTTTCATTCTGGGATCATAGCTGAGGTAGCATCCAACGAAATATAACGCTTCCATCCACTCGGTGAACGGTTTCACAGACAGGCCTTTTGCCCAATCAGCGCGCTTATCTCGTTCTCCCTGCAAGGGGTTACCTTCAGAAATGAGGCTTGCTCTTGCGGTGCGGGCGGAACGAACTGAAGCAGGAAAAACCTCATATTCCGAGGCAACCCGGCGCAAGGCCACGCTGACGTCTATCTGTTTTACCCCCCTGGGGCATTGTTCCGGGCAGGTTCCGCAGGTTGTACAACGCCATATATCTTCACCTTCTATTTCACTTAAGCCAAAGGCCGCCTCTCGGATTAGCTTTCGCATGCTAAAGGTTCTCACCTTATTCCATGGGCAAACCGCATCACACAATCCGCACTGAAAACATAACTTATAGACTTCTCCACCGGCCTCTTTTATTTCATCAATTACTTCTATGAAGGGGGCTATTGTTTCCACTGTCTTTTTTATTCCTTATTTAACATTCGGGAAAGGGCATCCTCTATTTTCTGCAACCCATATTTGCTTGCAAGTGACTCTAATCCGCTCTCCAACTCCTCCGGCTCCTCCTGCTCGTCGACCTCCTCTTCCCTTTCTTCGACAGTCAGGGCATCAACTGTGCACCACTTGACACACAAGGGCTCGTCTTCACCTTCACACATATCGCATTTTAGCGGAAGGCCGGAATCGGGTTCTTTGAACTCGGGCCTGGATGGACAGGACGCCCGGCAGAAGGCACACTCATCATATTCCTTTCCGTCTATCGTGTATTTGTCCCGGCCTGAACATTCGGCCGGCGTGTATTCACCTGCGAATACAGGGACGTATATGTCTGATAGTGGGTCACGAATTACCCGAATCCGTGCCCTGGCCGGATTATTGCTGCTATATTTCGGCTCAGCGTGAAAGGAGGAGCAGATTACCTCACATGCCCGGCAACCATTGCATTTGTCGACATCAATTTTGATGGTTTTAATTATTTTCGTTTTTTTCTCACCGTTCAAGGTTACCACCCCCTATACTTTATTTCCGAATCTTTACCCCAATGTTGCATAAATGACATTAGGATTTATCCACCGAAGCATCTTCATTGTCGGTCAAGATCCCCCGCTGCATAAAGTCTTCAGATACGTAATCCAAACTCAATTCATGTAAGGAGTCTTTAGTTGGAATCCCGTCGTTGTTCCACCCTTTATAACCATAATACGTATCTAAGAGCTTCTCTTCAAGTTCGGGAAATCGTTTCTTCCAATGGTCCTCAGGCGGTTTCTCGTCTTTTCTGCGCAGGCCTCGTCTTATATTAACGGCTCTTACTAAAGTTCGATACCGCTTGGCTGCTTGGGTCAGTTTATCCTCATCCATATCGATTCCGGCCCCCGCTGAAATAAATTTCGGAAAATTGTGTATGTGATAGGGAGGCTTCAGGTGAAATGAGGACAAACCGGCGCACATTCCCAGGGCGTCATCGATATAGTGCATTTTCTCTTGCCAGTCGACAATCTCACATGTCATTTCGGGTGTTGGGTAGTAGGGATTTGCGTTTTCTCCGCGTAGTTCCCAGTCCAAAAAATATTGCTTAAACTTCTCATCAGGAACCTGAAACCAATCCTCTACAAACTTTTCTCTATGCTCTCTCTTGGGAAAGGGTGCCTGGGGAAACTGCCCTTCGATCTGGGTAATGTTCATCTTTTCGCCGGTACAGTACATGAGAAAATATACAGGATTGAGCATGGACAGCTTGAGCGGCAGCTGCTCTTGTTTCTTGATATTATTATGCGCATATTCCTCTGCGCCGTTTCCAATCTCCTTGGAGGCCCAATGGGTCCCGTTGGCCAAAACGTCCCCGATTCCTTCCCGCCGGACAATTTTATCAAGCAACCAGTAAAATCTGCCTTCGGTATCTTCCGGCATTCCTGGAAAATCTTTATCCGTCAAAATCCCGGCTTCCAAAAGTTCAAGGGCAAAAGCCATCACTTGCGGCATTGAAAATCCGTCCACGCCATACTCGGTTGCACGTTGGGCGATTCTCAAACCAAAATCCAAGTTTGAAAAAGCGGCCATGGTATACGTGAGTTTCGTGAAACATTTCATCATGTATGTGGGAAGTCCCGGCATGGAAATGGTCGCCCCGCATGTCATGGGACAATTATAGCAACTGATCAGGCGCGTTCGCGCCATGTTCAGGGTTTCTTCCCACTCCTCGGCGACCTCCTCGGTCCAGAAACCTTTTCTGCGGGTACGGGCATTTCCCCACACGAAATTTTCGGTATGCCATTTTTCATTATGGATTGCCATCTCTTGCGGTGATCCAAGAACGGCTATAACCGGCGGTACCCCCGGAACTGGATTGTCTTCCCGCCATTTTATATAGTCGTTCACTTCGTCGCATAGCTCTATGAATTCAGCCGGACGTGCGACGGTGACGTCTTGTGTTCCGCGAACAACGATCGCCTTTACGCCCTTGTCTCCCATGACAGCCCCGATGCCACCTCTGCTGGCACTGGACCTGCCCTGCTCGATAGAGGCAAAAAGAACCCTGTTTTCACCGGCCAGACCGATGGAAGCCACCTGGGCTTTGGCGTCATTGAGCTCTTTCTTTAAAATTATTGACGTTTCAACCGAACCTTTACCTTTCAAATGAGCGGCATCGCGTATTTCCACTTTGTCATTGTGTATCCACAAATAAACCAGATCGGGGCTCTTGCCGCGAAGGATCACTTTGTCATAACCGGCATGCTTCAATTCCGGTGCCCAAAACCCGCCCATCATTGAAAATGCCATTAACTTGGTCTGAGGCGAAATGGTGGAAACAATGGTACGGTTACAACCGGTTGCAGGCGTACCACATAAAAGGCCGGCGCTGAATATGAGTAAATTATCAGGGGAAAAAGCGTCAACTTCCGGGGGAACCCTGTCCCATAGTATCTTGGCGTTCGTACCCAGCCCCCCCAGATAAAGCTCGGTTTCTTTTGGGTCCGTTGCAACCCTCTCGATGTTTCCCCGGGTTAGATCAATTTCTAAATTAAACCCTGTCTCGCCATACCGCATTTTTTAGCCCCTTCTATAAACTTTAACCTTGAACCTTGAACCTTGAACCTTGAACCTAATATGCAATTCATACCATAATAGATCTACATTATGATCATATAATAGCTATATAGTGGCTACTCAAGGCGATGTCAAGAACAAAATAACCGGCACCTTTGGTCATACATTATGATTTTTTTAATTGACAAATCAAGGGGTTTACAACCCAAATTTTGGCTTGGACCTTTGTCGGAGTCGCAAATTTTTTCTCTTGACACAGCCAAATGTAGCTACTATATAGCCAATATGTACTTTTAATTAAGCTATGATACCGCTGAAAACAATCGATCACGAAACAACATTTGTTGGAATTGTTTTGTAGAAAATTATAACGGTTACACATATAAATGAACGGAGGGATGTTATGAGCGATTTAAGTTGGCTGCCGAGTGAATCAAGCGCTAAGGACCACTATCTATGGAAAGAGGAACATTTTTCAACGGAAGCACCCGGTGTTATTTATGAAAAAAAACCGATCACTGACCAGCAGGGAAATCCGGTTGACGGTCTGTTTTCGGCATGGATCATTCTGAACAATCCGGTTCAGTATAATTCATACACCACCGAAATGGTCAAGGGCGTCATCGCCGGTTTTCAGCGTGCCTCGGCAGACACTTCCGTCGTGGCGGCTGTGTTTACGGCCATGGGAGACAAGGCGTTCTGTACCGGGGGCAATACAAAAGAGTATGCGGAATATTATTCGGGTCGCCCCAGCGAATACGGGCTGTACATGGATCTTTTCAACGCCATGGTGGACGCCATTTTATCCTGTAAAAAACCGACCATCTGCCGGGTCAACGGTATGCGCGTGGCAGGCGGCCAGGAAATCGGGATGGCATGCGACATTACCATATCGAGCGACCTTGCCATTTTCGGCCAAGCGGGCACCCGTCACGGTTCTGCACCCGATGGTGGAAGTACCGACTTTCTACCCTGGATGCTCCCCATGGAGCTGGCCATGTGGAACTGCGTCTCGTGCGAAATGTGGAGCGCCTATAAGATGAAACGCCTGGGGCTCATTTCAAAATGTACGCCCGTGCTGAACGACAATGGAAAGTGGGTTCGAAACCCGGCCATTATCACCGAATCGTATGTGGTTGACGGCGAAATCGCTTACGGCGAATATAAAACCGGCGAGGATGCGAAAAATGCGCGAGCCATTGTCAAATCCACCCCAACTGACTTTACATTGCTGGACGGCGAGGTGGATAAAATCCTCTGGACATTCACCAATCTATTTCCGGGCTGTCTGATAAAAAGTGTCGAAGGTATCCGGCTGAAAAAGAAATTCTTCTGGGATCAGGCCAAGGTAATCAACCGCCACTGGCTCGCGGCCAATATGAACTGCGAAGCGTATCTCGGCTTCAATGCCTTTAACACCAAGAAGATCACCGGACAAGACACCATCGACTTTATCGAATTCAGAAAACGCCAGGTCAATGGCGAAAAATTCGACGAAGCGTTCATGGCGGCGGTCCTGGCGGATCCAAAAGAATAATCAGGAGGAAACAATATGTTACTAGAAGGTAAAAATGCCATCGTCACCGGCGGATCCCAGGGAATTGGAACGGCCATCAGCCTCGAACTTGCCAATGAGGGGGCCAACGTCTGCCTCACGTACCGCAAACACGAGGCGGAAGCCCTTGAGGTTAAACAGCAGATCGAGGCGCTCGGCCGAAAGGCCCTGGCAATCACCTGTGACACATCGGTTTTTGCAGACGCTGAAAATGTCGTCCAGGCGGCAGTGGAGGCCTTTGGCCGGGTTGACATTCTGGTCAACAACGCCGGTATGAACTGGGACGGCGTTTCATGGAAAATGAGCGAGGAGCAATGGGATCGCGTCCTTTCGGTCAACCTCAAAGGGTATTTCAACTTTACCCGCCAGGTGGCCCCCCTGTTCAAAGCCCAGTCTGGAGGGAAAATTATCAATGTCTCTTCCATCAACGGCATGCGGGGAAAATTCGGTCAAACCAATTACTCTGCCTCCAAAGCCGGTATTATCGGCTTCACCAAGGCTCTGGCCAAGGAGCTCGGTGCGTTCAATGTAACGGCAAATGTTGTGGCGCCGGGGTTGATCGAAACGGCCATGCTGAAAGAATCGTCGGCCCGGGATAAAATCATCGATCTGGCCATGGCTGAAATCGCGGTAAAGCGCATCGGGCAGCCCGAAGACCTTGCCTATCTGGTCTCTTTTCTGGCCTCGGATAAGGCGCGCCATATTACCGGTGAAGTCATCAAGGTGGACGGTGGACAATATATATAGGAACAAAAAGATGTGACAGCCGTTGATAAATGACGGGCTCCCGTTAATGGGGGCTAATAATAGTTGCGAAGATAGAAATTACAGGGAGAGGCGAACATGTCGGATTGTAAATTTTTCAAATTCGAACAGGCCGACGGCGTGGCGAAAATCACTCTGAACCGGCCCAAGCACAATGTCTTGAATATCGAAATGATGAACGAGCTCAGTAACCAATTTCAGGTCCTCGCCAATGACGTGGATCTGAAATGCCTGGTCATTTTCGGCGAAGGGAAAAGCTGGTGTGCCGGTGTTGAAGTGGGCGACCACAGGCCCGAGATGGTCGATGAAATGATGGCCGCCTTCAGCCGAACCCTTGAACTGCTGGACAGCTTTACGGTGCCCACCATCGCTGCAGTTCACGGCGCCTGCCTGGGCGGTGGAATGGAGGTCGCCATTGCCTGCGATATGGTGATTGCATCGGACAGCGCAGTTTTCGGCCAGCCCGAAATCAAACTCGGCTTTTTCCCGCCGTACGCTGCCATCCGCCTGCCCGAACTGGTGGGACCGGCCAAGGCCATCGAGGTCTGCGTCACGGGAAAACGCTATTCTGCCGGCGAAGCATTGGCCATGGGCATGATCGCCACAGTTGTGGACAAAGAGCAGTTTTCCGAAAAGGTCGAAGCGATGATAAAAGAGATCAGCTATTGCAGCCCCCTGATCATCCGATTGAACAAGCAGGCAGTCAAGGATCATCTGGGATGCTCTTTTGCTGACGGCATGAAGGGCGTAAACGATCTGTTCTTGAACACGCTCATGAAAACGGAAGATACGCTAGAGGGTATTAAAAGTTTTGAGGAAAAGCGTCGGCCGCTTTGGAAAAATAAATAACTAAGGGGATCGCTAAGGGGATCGCTAAGGGGATCGCTAAGGGGATCG
>JAFDDL010000208.1 GCA_019310865.1 Deltaproteobacteria bacterium
GCTGCCGGACACTAAAAATTGGTATTCTTTCTGATACTGATCGTAAATTCCTTTCAGATAATTTTTCTAGTCTGTATATTTATGTATTTCGTCGAATACCACCAGAGTAAGTGTGTGATCCTTTCTCTCAATTTCCGTAAAAAAAGCAGGGTTCTCAAAAAAGCGAGCGCGATCTGAGCCGATATCTCAATTGAAATAAAGGTGGTTGGAGAATGCCCTGGAAATAATATCCCCGAGGGTTGTTTTACCCGCCTGCCGCGGGCCGGCAAGAAATACCATATTTTTGTCCGATGATAATTCCCGCCAGATGGCATGGTAAAGTGTCCGCTTATTCATATGGACGATTATGCACCATAATGAAAAATAGTCAAGACTATTTTTCATTTAACTGAAAAAACGTAAGCAGGAAAGGCAATCGAACCAACGCTGCCACAGAACTTGGCATGTCCCGCTCCACACTCTGGAGAAAAATGGTCAACTATGAAATAGGGCTATAAAAACGAGCCATGGCTTTGCCCTAATGGTAGCTCTTGATCAGCCCCTCTAAAAATGTCCAGACCTTGCCGATGGATGCCACTTCGATTTTCTCGTCCGGGCTATGGGCGTCTTTCATGTCCGGACCAAAGGAGATCATCTCCATGCCGGTGTACTTGGAACCAATGATACCGCATTCCAAACCGGCGTGGATCACCTCAATGACCGGTTCTTTACCGAACAGTTCTTTGTAAACCGTTTTGCAGCGTTTCAACAATTCGGAGTCCAGATTCGGTTGCCAAGCCGGATAACCATTACCGCTTTCGGCCGTACCACCCGCCAGACGTCCCACGCTTTCAACGCGGTTGGTCAACCAGTCCAACCGGTTCATCACCGGGCTTCTCTGGCTGGTTTGAATTTTTACGTCACCGTTTTCAACTTGAATAAGGGCGAAATTACTCGAGGTTTCCACCAGTCCGTCCACGTCGGCCGACATGTCTGAAACACCATGGGGGATGGCCAGAATCAAGTCCAAAATCCGTCGCGTACAGGGTTTGCCCATGGCTTTGGCTGCAGCGTCTTCATCGGTATCATTCATGCGCAGGCAAATTTTGGGATCGGTTTTGGCATATTCCGCCTTGAGGTCATTGTCCAATTGGGTCAGCACGGATTCGACTTTGCCCGCATCTGATTCGGGCAGGCACACGAGCGCCTCGGCATCCCGGGGAATGGCGTTATGAGCGGTTCCGCCGGAGAATCCTGCCATGCGCACGTCTGTAATCTTCGTTATTTCATTCAAGGCTCTGCCTAGGATATGTATCGCATTGGCGCGTTTTTGGTGAATGTCCACCCCGGAATGGCCACCCCGCATGCCTTGCGCTATAATCTGAACGCTTTTGTAATCCGCCGGAGCCGCATGGATTTCATAAGCGTTTCGCAGTTCCGTGTCTTTGCCGCCGGCGCATCCCACCGTGAGGACGCCTTCACTTTCAGCGTCCAAATTGATTAACGTTTTTCCCTTGATAAATCCCGGTTCCAATGCCATCGCGCCCGTAAGCCCGGTCTCTTCATCCACGGTAAACAAGAGTTCCAGGGGCGGATGGGCCACATCTTTTTCATCAGCTGCTGTCAGGGCCATGGCAAGAGCGATGCCGTTGTCGGCACCCAACGTGGTTTTGTCCGCGGTCAACCAGCCGTCTTCATAAATAAATCGGATGGGATCTTTTGTAAAATCATGATCCGAATCTTTGGTTTTCTCGCACACCATATCCATATGCCCCTGAATGACCAGGGGCGCCGCGCTTTCATACCCTTCGGCGGCCGGAACCTCAATGACGAGATTTTGCACTTTGTCCTTGCGAACGGTAAAGCCACGCGATTTTCCCCAATTTTCCAGCCAGTCGCATATGGCTTGCTCGTTTTTGGAACAACGGGGAATTTTACTGATTTCTTCAAACCACTTCAGGATGATTTCGGTTTTTGCGTCTGTCATTTCCATATTGATTTCCTTTATAAGGGGGGCGTCCCCAAAAAACTACCGTTCCCATTCATGGTTGCCGTCCACACCGATGAGCTGTCCGGAAATGTGGGGCGCTGCGTCCGAGGTGAGAAAAAGCACCATATCCGCCAGTTCCGCCGGTTCAATGAGGGTTCTCATGGGGGTGAAATCCACGGCCTCTTTGGTGACTTCCTCCATTGTCATACCTTCAGCCTCCGCGACCCGGCGCAGGATGATTTTCACCCGCTCATTGTTGATCCCTCCCGGCAAAATGGCATTGCATCGAATATTGAACGGGCCCAATTCCCTGGCCAGATTGCGCGTCAGGCCCTCGACGCCGTATTTGGAAACGACATAGGGCGTACGCTTTGGAAGCCCGGTGCGTGTAGATGCCGACGAAAAGTTGACAATGCAACCGTTCCGACGTTTTTTCATCTCCGGCACCACCTGGCGAATCGTGTAAAACATGCCGTTGAGGTTTATGTCGATACTATCGCGCCATTCTTCCAACGAGATATCCTCGAGCAAGGCGGTGGGCCCTGCAATGCCCACCATGTTCACCAGGATGGTTACATGTCCCATCCAGTCGAACACCTCTTTAAACAGCTGTTCCACATCCTCGGGCTTGCCCACATTGGTGACCGTCCCATGCATGCCGGGATTGGCCGCGAGGGTTTCCGCCACGGCATCTTTCCGGACATCGCAGATGTGAACCTTTGCCCCTTGCGCCAGATACCGCTCCGCGATCAGACGCCCCACACTATCGCCCGCCCCTGTTACAACCACATTTTTTTCCATACGCCACTTTCCTTTTGTTAAAATTTTTACCTCGGACCAAACCCCTTATCATAGTTTCCCATCTTCATAAAGGATTCCAACTAGTGCCTCGTCGATCCGGCATCAACGCCGAATGACGCATCCGGGCAATGCGCCGATAAAAGCGGTGATCCCCTGCATGACCAGGTTTTCTGCAGACGGATGGTTTAAAATAGTCATAAATGCATTATTTTTTTTACAATTGTTTCTTGTTTCGTTATTTTTACAGTAAATTTAACGGAAACGGAAACACATGTATAGGCGTCTGCCCAAACTACCACAAAAAAGTTTTTTCCTATTTGAACCACGGGGTGCCGGTTAATCGGTATGGTTATCGCAAGTTCTCAAGCAGGCTGAAGGGAAGATAAGTAAGGTGTCCCCGGAATTCGCGGAATCGCCCGCACGGTCCTAAAAAAGGGGGATTTGTCCTTTTATTTCAAGGTCCAAACCTGTTTTTTCCTTGAATCTATCCGAGATGTCCCCCACTTCCTTATTGGACAGGTTGCTGATCCAGGCGGCAACCGATTTGTTTTCTTCAATAATAGAAAACTGTTTGATTCTCTGGTTTTCATTTAGCATGGAATTTAAAAAGGCTTTGGGATTGCTTTTCTTCTCATTTCCCACGTATTCTACGGGCCAACCCGTGGCGCTTTCCAAATGCCATTTTATGTATTGAAATTTTTCATTGTTTATCTCTGGAAAAGCAAAAGAAACCCTCAGGACGTCCTTGTGCTGAAAAATCCGTTTTATGGGGGCGGACGTTTGCTTAAAAATTTTCCGGGTTTCCTCTTGTGCCCGCGCTAAACTACATTTTTCCTCTGAAGATTCATAATACACGACAGGCTCGCCATCCAGTCCGGCGGTTATGGTTTGGGGGTCCAGGCTCATGAGGATGGTTTGAACTTCCTCAAGGGTTTGTGCCTGCTTTATCTTGAGAAATGCCTCGACGTCATTGGTTTTGATTTTGGAAAGAGCATGGACCTCTCTTTGGGGGTCTCTGCCCCTGGAGTTCCAATTTCGAGGCAGGCCGCACATATCGGCAGCTCCATACTGCAATTGATGCTTGGATCGGTCAATAATATCGATCACGGTGCAGGCCTTTTTCCCCTTGCTGGGTCTTAACCCCCTGCCGATACATTGGGTATAAACCAGTGGTGAGGTGGTGGGCCTTGCCATCAAAATGCATTCAATGCCCGGATCATCGAACCCCTCTGTTAAAACGCCGTAATTGGTCAGAACACCGATTTTATTACTTCTGAATTTTCTGAGTATCTCCTTTCGGTTCGATGTCCTGGCATCCACAACCTGTGCCTTGATTCCAAGTTGTCCAAAATCAACCGCCATTTGGCGCGCATGTTCCACACCGGCGCAAAAAGCAATGGTTTTTTTACCCAATCCCTTTTCTCTCCACGCGTCCAGCGTCAACGCCCTCCGCTCCGCCGTATTCATGACCTTCGAAAGGGAACCCACCTGATAATCGCCGCCTGATATTTTGACCTTGTCGAGATTCAGATCCGTCCGAACGGTAAAATACTCAATGGGCACCAGGAAGCCTAAATCCTGCAATTCAACGCGCGAAATTTCAAATGCGATTTCATTAAAAACCGACAGCGCGGACCGTCCATCCGTCCGCTTGGGGGTTGCGGTCATGCCAAGTAAAAGCGCGGCCGTGTTTTTATTTTCATAGAAATAAGATATGACATCGGTCCAACTCGGCGCCAAGGCGCGGTGGCATTCATCACAAATTATCAATGAAAAATCCTGGGGGTTATATTTTTCTTTACGTCTGATCAGGGATTGCACCGACGCGATGGTAATCTGCGTTTTCTTGGAAGACGTCCGGTTCCCCTGTTCGATTCGTACATCGACCCGGGGAAGATGATGTTTAATTTTCTTTTGGGTCTGATCCAGTATTTCTTCTCTATGGGCGATAAATAAAATTTTACCCATTTTCGAAAGCGCCAGGAATTGTTCAATGATTATCGTGGCGATAATGGTTTTACCGGCGCCGGTTGGAAGATGAAGAAGCATTTTGGTCGATCCGTTTTCATAGAGGGATATAACGGATTCAACCGCCTTTTTTTGATAGGGTCTGGGCGTAATTTTCATTGCGATACGTATACTGATTCCGATTAACAACAGACTCTTAGAATAATTTCTTCGAGAATAATCTTAGGGTTCTGTCCGGTGCGCTTAAACCGCATATCGGCAGCGGCCAGGTACTGATAGATGTCCGTGAGCTGCGTCATCGTAAACCGGTTTGTTTTTTTCATCAGCAGGTAAACCGGATATGCATTTGCCGGATTGGGGGCCAGCACAAGGTCGTTTGCCGCAGCCTTTTTCTGTTTGGCGCCTTTTTTCGTCTTTTTTTTCTTGGCCTTGCTTGGCGTTTCGGGTTCCGGCTCCGGTTCAAGCGTTTTTGTCAATGCATCATATCGATCGCGCATGTCCTGGTCATAGGCCTGAATGGCCGGCAGAACCTGTGTTTTAAAGTTCTGGAAGGGAAGATCGGCCCGAAATCCCCTACCCTGCTCACTTTCCGTAAAGCTCTTGGCCAGGTAGAGCCTTCGCAGATGATTAACGATTGCGGCAAATATCTGCAATGGATGCATCTGCGCCGACAGCGAAGAATCGAGCAGGAAAAGGGCGCTATCGAGATGCTTATCCGATATCGCATTGGTCAGCTCGTAGATCGGATCCTGCTTGCTTCGCGACAGGGCGGTCTGAACATCTTCCACCGTGATGGCAGGGCGATCCGCCACATACAGAATCAATTTTTCCAGGTTGTTGGAAAAGGTTCGAAGATCAAATCCGGTCAGATCATACAGCGCTCGGAAAGCCGGCTCGTTCATGCGTTTTCGGCCTTTTGTCAGCAAAACCTGCATCCGCTCGCGCAGCACGGCTTCCTGTACCTGCCGGTCTGCCCGTCTATCGCCCTTGGGCACCGAGCAGTTAACGATGATCCCTTTTGACTTGATGGTCTTATACAGACTTCTTCGCTTGTCCACCAAATCCGTTGTGAAAACCAGATAATGGCTTTTGGGAAAGCCTTTTTCAATGGCGGCCTGGAGAAATTTTTCTGAAGCGCTGCCGTCCGGCGGGACCAGATTGTTTTCCATACAGTGGGAAACAACCGTTTGAAGCCAACCGACGTCACCGAAACTGCCGCCTTCAATCAGATGGGTCTTGATGCCGGCTTCGTCTTTCAGATCTTCAAGGGCCAAACCCGCCTGCCCCATCAGGCTCAGCAGATATCTGCCGGCTTTGGAAATGTCGTCTCGGTCAACGGCGTCCTTTGCCTTTTGCAGCAGTTTGGACTTGTCCTGCCGCCCGTAAAACAGCCGTGAATCGGTAATGGCGACCACCTTGGGACCCGCAAGAAACGAATAGGTGTTGGCGCTGTGGACCGCCTCGTGAATATTGTCGCCGGCGCCATCGATGGGTTCATAGCTCAGGGTTCGTTTCGCTTTGGGCAGCAGTTTGTCCAGCAGGGCTTCAAGGGCCTTTTTGCACAGCAGTTCTTCGCCGTGGATGAGATATACCGACGCTCCTTGTTTGGCTCCCGGTTGCAGGTCTGCCAGATGGTCGTCAAATTTATTATAAATTATTTCAGGCATGGTATGTTAGGCTGCCTTGACGAAGCCGGCGCAGCATCACAACAGCGGCTACGGCCAATAACAGCCCGATCAGCTGTGACGTGGTCAGGGCGCCACCAAACAGCTGCCCCCTGGGATCACCCCGGAAAAGCTCGAGAATCGATCGGGCAATGC
>JAFDDL010000209.1 GCA_019310865.1 Deltaproteobacteria bacterium
TTCCCAGTATAACGAACCGTATGTCACCCTCGATTTCGACAAAAAAGGCGCCCGGCTTTTTGCCGACATTACCGGGGAAAACATAAAAAAACGCCTGGCGATCATTCTGGATAACAGAGTGCAAACCGCACCGGTCATCCAGGACAAGATCACCGGCGGCCATGCCCGGATAACCGGTCGTTTCTCCACCGAGGAAGCCCACGACCTGGCCATCATTCTTCGGGCAGGTGCATTGCCGGCACCGGTTAAAATCCTCGAAGAGCGCACCGTGGGCCCGTCGCTGGGATCGGATTCCATTCGCAAGGGTCTGATTTCCATGTGCATCGGCGGCGCGTTGGTGATTCTGTTCATGATCATCTATTACAAGGGCTCCGGCCTATTGGCCGATCTGGCGCTGGTGATCAACATTTTATTGATCGCCGCCGGTCTGGCAGCCTTCCAGGCAACATTAACACTGCCCGGTATCGGTGGAATCCTGCTGACCATTGGAATGGCTGTGGACGCCAACGTTTTGATATTTGAGCGCATCCGCGAAGAAATGGCCCTTGGTAAAACACCACGCGCCGCCATGGACGCCGGCTACAACCGGGCAACCCTGACCATTTTAGATGCCAATGTCACCACCCTCATCGCGGCGCTGGTCCTGTTTCAATTCGGTACAGGTCCCGTAAAGGGATTCGCCGTGACCTTGAGCCTGGGGGTGCTGGCAAGCCTCTTTACGGCCCTGATTCTGACACGATCCATTTTCGAGTATCTATTCATTAATCGAAAGATAAAGAAGCTGAGCATCTAAACCGAACGACTTACAAAGGATACAGTATGCAGTTCATCAAATCTGGTATCAACATTGACTTCATCGGCAAGCGAAAAATTGCTTATATTGTCTCCCTGTGCCTGGTTGCGGCCACATTGCTGGTTTTGCTGATAAACAAAGGACCCAAATTCGGGGTCGATTTTTCCGGCGGGATGCTGATTCAGGTCAAATTCGACGGCCCGGTTGAAATCGACGCTGTTAAATCCGGATTGGCCAGTGTCGATCTGGAAAATGTGTCCGTTCAGGCCTTCGGGGCCGCCGGAGACAATGAGTTTCTCCTCCGAACCGATAAGCTCAACACCGAAAACGACAGCCATGAATCAGAACTGGCCAATGCGCTGACCCAGTCAACCGGTGAAGCCACGGAAATTCGGCGGGTGGAGATGGTCGGCCCCCAGGTGGGAAAGGACCTGCGGGAAAAAGCGTCGTTCGCATTTTTCTACGCCCTTTTGTTTATCACCATTTACATTTCCGGACGCTTTGAAATGAAATGGCTGATCAGCGGCATCATTGCGGCGGCATTGATTTTTTCGGTCTATTTTTTCTCCATTTTCGTGACCGGTATTCCCACATTGATCATCGTGGCGCTGATGGTGTCTCTGTTTTTGTTCTGGACCCTGAAGCTCAAATACGCCATGGGGGCCATTGTGGCGCTCTTGCATGATGTGTTGATCACCATGGGCATCTTTACCTTTTCCGGCAAGGAGTTTACCCTGCCCATTGTCGCAGCATTGCTGACCATTGTGGGCTATTCACTCAATGACACCATCATCGTGTTTGACCGAATTCGGGAAAACATTCGCAAATATCACAAAGATGGATTTATGATCATTATTAACAAAAGCGTCAATGAAACCCTGAGCAGAACCCTGCTCACGTCCATGACCACCCTTATTGTTCTGTTTGCGCTTTTCATCTGGGGTGGCGGGATCATCCACGATTTTGCATTTACCATGATTATCGGTATTCTGGTTGGCACCTATTCGTCCATTTATGTGGCAAGCCCCATCCTGTT
The DNA here is from genome assembly GCA_019310865.1 of Deltaproteobacteria bacterium. The sequence goes on from JAFDDL010000209.1 coordinate 1,830, forward strand.
GGCATTGGAAGGGAGAAAGTAAAGGAAACGCCATGGTTCAGCGAATATTGACGGTCCTTTTAAGTGGTGTCGTCCTATTGGTGGCCGCATGTGCCAATTTCGGGCATCAAGCGGCCACGCGCACCCCGGATGCGACCTTTGAAAAGCAGCTGTTGGAAGCCAACCGGAAAATCGCACAGCTCGACCAGCGGGTGGCAATGCTCCAGGTCATGGTGGACAACCAACAGCGAACCCTTTACGAGCTGAGAAAATTGCAGACGGAGAAAACCGATCCGGTTCGCAAAATCATGCCCGTGGCACCGAGAATAAAGATCGGCAACGAACCGGTTGACAAACCGCCGGCAGTCGAAACCGAAGAAAAGACGCCGGTGGTCGCAAGAGAAGCGGCAAAATCGCCGGCAGCACCCATTGATAAAACGGCCGATGCACATTACGCTGCCACCATGGCGGTGTTTCAAAAAACAGATTACGAGAAAGCCGGAGATTTGTTTGATTCGTTTGTGGACCAATTCCCGGCCCATGACCTTGCAGATAATGCGATGTACTGGTCCGGGGAGTGCCGGTATGCCCGAAAGGATTTTACCGCATCCATTGAACGCTTTAGCACGGTGATTGACCAATATCCCGAGGGCGGCAAGGTCCCCGACGCAATGTTAAAGATCGGGTTGGCCTACCTGTCCATGGGTGATAACAAAAATGCAACAGATTATTTGAAAAAGGTAATCACCCATTATCCATTCAGCGCCGCCGGCACCATTGCTGAAGAGAAATTGAAACAGATTCAAAAATAGCCCGACCCCTTGCTTATGGAAAATCCGGCCGCCTGGTTATCCCTGAAACAAGTCCCCGGAATCGGAAACCTGCTCTTCAAGCGATTGATCGACCATTTTCAACACCCGGACCAGGTGTTGACGGCGCCCGAAAAATCGCTCACTCGGGTGGAAGGCATCACGGTCCGACTGGCTCAAGCCATTGCCCGGCATAGACCGTCCGAAAAAATTCAGCGAGAACTGGACCGGATTGAGCAATCGGGCTACCAACTGGTGACCTTGCATCATCCGTCGTATCCACCCCTTCTTCGGGAAATTCCAGACCCGCCACCGGTCCTGTATGTTCATGGCACCCTGCCGGTTCATACCGATTCCATCGCCGTTGTCGGCTCGCGCAATGCGACCCAATACGGTCTGGAGACAACCCGCAGCCTGTGCCGGGAACTGGCCCTGGCGGGAATCTGCGTGGTCAGCGGCATGGCCGTTGGGATTGACACGGCTGCGCACGAAGGGGCGCTGGCGGCAGGCGGAAAAACCGTTGCTGTTTTGGGCAGTGGGCTCAATCGAATCTATCCCAGGGAAAACCAGCGCCTGTTTGACCAAATCGCCGAAACCGGTGCCGTTGTATCGGAACTGGCGCTCGATACCGGGCCGGATGCCCCTCACTTCCCCGCTAGAAACCGAATCATCAGCGGCATGAGTCTGGGTACCGTGGTGGCGGAAGCAGCCAAACGCAGCGGTTCCCTCATTACGGCGCGTCTGGCCGGCGAACAGAACCGGGAAGTTTTTGCAATCCCCGGCAGCATTCGATCGTTCAAGAGCAGCGGAACCCACGCCCTGATCAAACAGGGCGCAAAGCTGGTGGAACATGTTCGCGATATCCTGGAGGAACTGCCTCCCAGCCAATGGCGTTCAACCGAACCCGGCCCGACGAGCAAACCGGGTTCACAACCGGAAACGGACCTGACCGAGCAGGAAGCCCGGATTATGGGAATCATGGAGCCGTATCCGATCCACATCGACATTCTGGCCCGAAAGGCGAACCTGCCACCGGCGGTTGCATCCGGCGCCCTTTTAACCTTGGAACTGAAGGGATTGATCAATCAAATGCCCGGGAAATGGTTCGTTTTGAAAGCAGATAGCCATAAAAAATAAATGAATACGGATTGACAAATGGCCCGAGATGATAAAATTAGTGCTCTAATTCAGGCGTCCGTTGACCGATATTAATTTACTAAGGGTATTTTGAGGAACCACCGTGAGCAAACCGCTAGTTGTCGTCGAGTCACCCACAAAGGTGCGAACGATTAAAAAATATCTGGGAAAAGAATTCAACGTGGTGGCCACCGTCGGCCATATCAAGGACCTGCCCCAGCGCGAGATCGGTATTGATATCGAAAAGGGCTTCAAGCCCAAATACCAAACTATTCCCGGTAAGCAGAAGGTTATCGGCAATCTGAAAAAAAACGCCGGTGACACGATGGATGTTTACCTGGCCCCCGACCCGGACCGAGAAGGCGAGGCGATCGCCTATCATACGGCCGAAATTTTGAAAAAATCGGGCCGATCGTTTTACCGAGTGCTGTTTCACGAACTAACCAAAAACGGCATTCTGGAAGCCATGAAACGGCCCGAGGACTTGAATCAGAGCAAATATCAGGCCCAACAGGCCAGACGGATTCTCGACCGGCTGGTGGGATATCAGGTTTCGCCCCTTCTATGGCGCAAGGTCAAAGGCGGCCTGAGCGCCGGTCGGGTACAATCGGTGGCGGTTCGAATAATCTGCGAGCGCGAGCACGCCATTCAGGCATTTGATCCCGTTGAGTACTGGTCGGTAACCGCCCACCTGAAAAAGGATACGCCGCCGCCCTTTACCGCCAAACTGGGTAAGAAAAACGGCAAAAAAATCACCATTTCCGATAAAGAGGCCGTCGATACCATCCTTTCGGAACTAGCCGGCCAACCCTTTATCGTCGACAAGGTGGTGAAACGAACCACCAAACGAAACCCGAACCCGCCCTTCACAACGAGTAAGCTTCAACAGGAAGCCATTCGAAAACTGCGGTTTTCAGCCAAGAAAACCATGGTGGTGGCCCAGCAATTATACGAAGGCATCGATCTGGGGCCCGGTGAACCGGTGGGTCTGATCACCTATATGCGAACCGATTCCACCCGCATATCACAAGAGTCGGTCCATGAAGCCCTCTCCTGGGTTCAGCAGGAATATGGTGATGCATATGTCCCGGCCAAACCCAGGTTTTTTAAAAACAAGAAAAAAGTGCAGGATGCACACGAGGCCATTCGGCCGACTTCGGTTTTTAATACGCCGGAAAAAATCGCCCGGCATTTGAGCGAAGACCAGTTGAAACTCTACCGACTCATTTGGAGACGGTTTGTGGCCAGCCAGATGAAAGAGGCACTCATCGATCAGAATTCCATTTCCATCGCCGCCGGTGCGTATCTGTTTGGCGCCAGCGGATCCACCGTGAAATTTCCAGGCTTTATGGCCCTTTACCGGTCCGCCGATGAGGAAATTGAAGATAAGCGGGAAAAGGAAAAGGACGCCTTGCCGGAACTGACGAAGGGGATGTCTCTGGATGTGATCAAAGTTGATCCCAAACAGCATTTTACAATGCCGCCCCCCCGGTTTTCAGAAGCGTCCCTTGTCAAAGAACTCGAGGAAAACGGCATCGGCCGGCCCAGCACATATGCCGCCATCCTCTCCACCATTCGGGACAAGGGTTATGTAGAAGCGCTAAAGGGGTATTTCCGGCCCACCGAACTTGGGTTTATCGTTAACGACCTGCTGGTGAAAAGCTTTCCGGATATCTTCAATGTTGAATTTACGGCCAGAATGGAAGACGACCTCGATCAGGTCGAAGCCGGCCAGATCGACTCACATCAAACCCTGAGCCGATTTTACGGCCCTTTTAAAAAGGAGCTCGATTCAGCCGGCGAGGATATGGTCAGCGTTAAGGGGGTGGGATTGCCCTCCGGACTCAGTTGCCCCACCTGCCAAGCGCCGTTAAACATAAAATTAGGGAAAAATGGGCATTTTCTGGCCTGCAGCAACTACCCGGAGTGCCGATTCACCAGCGATTACGTCCGGGATGAGAAGGGGTTGATTCAAGCGGTCAAACAGGAACCCGAGGAGATGACGGACAAGCTATGCGACAAATGCGGAAACCCCCTTATGAAAAAGAACGGTAAATACGGATCGTTTCTCGCATGCAGTGGCTACCCGGAATGCAAAAACACCCTGTCGCTCAACCCCAATGGTAACGGCAAATCCATCGGTGTCGCCTGCCCGAAAGCGGATTGCACGGGTGAAATTGTTGAGAAAAAATCGAGACGTGGAAAGGTCTTCTATGGATGTAACCGCTATCCCGACTGTCAGTTTGCGCTCTGGGATAAGCCGATAGCGCAAAGCTGCCCCCAATGCAACTCGCCTTACCTAATCGAAAAAACCACTAAAAAGCTGGGAACGTTTCGCGCCTGCCCGTCCAAAGATTGCACTTACCGGCAACTGGCCGGGGAGACAGACAATTCTTGAAGTTTCTGTTTATTGAGCCGTTTTTCGGTGGATCCCATCAGGAGTTTGCCAAGGGGCTTGTGGCCCATTGCGCCCACGAAATCGACCTGGTCAGCTTACCGGCCCGATTCTGGAAATGGCGGATGCGCGGTGCCGCCTTACACTTTTATAAAGAAATCAAAAATATAGCATCTTATGACGGGCTCATCACTTCCGATTTGATGAGCCTGTCGGATTTTTCCATGCTCACCGGCGGAAAATGCCCGCCGGCCCTGGTTTATTTTCACGAAAACCAGATCACCTATCCCCTGGCGCCCGGCGAGGCCCGCGATGTCCAATTTGGCTTTACCGATATTACCTCCGGTCTGGCCGCCGAAAAACTGCTGTTCAACTCTCGTACCCATCTGAGCGAATTTTTTTCAGCGCT
>JAFDDL010000210.1 GCA_019310865.1 Deltaproteobacteria bacterium
GAAGATGTGCTGCCCCGTGGGAACGCTACGCGGTTTGCTGTCAGCCGGAAACCGCAGCTTTGTTCCCCAGGTGCAATTTGATTCCTGCAAGTATTGCGGCTCCTGCGCCAAGGATTGCCCGGTCGGTCTGGGCCCCCACCTGAAACGGGTGGATATGAAGCAGTGCATCAAATGTTTTCACTGTGTAGATGCCTGCCCCCAGGAGGCGATCAAGGTCGCCCTCTATGACAACACCACTGCCCCGCATCCACTTTCCTGCGCGCTGAATTCCCGCGACGCATCGGCCACCGATTCGTCACCCCCAAACGAATGTTCTTTTGAGAACGATGAGCCCACCGGCACGGACGACAACGGTATCGAAAAAAAGTGAGCGGTTACTTTCGCTCTACGATCAGCGTCATCCCCTGACCGCCGCCGATACATAATGTGGCCATGCCATAGCGTGCCTGGCGTTCTCTGGAAAGGAACCGACCTGTGATCGGCATCAGTTACACCGAGGCATAAGGGACGTCTTTTACACCGAGCGAATAGTTTGACATGCAAATTGTATTTTGTTATATTTCCGCATCTTGCGAAGCGTACCGGAAACATTTAACCATCATGCCATTACCAGTGAAATGGATAGAGATAGTATCAACAATCAGCTCATAGAAGACATCGTCGTTTCAGCCTACGACATGCCCGGCCATTCACTGGGATGTCTCATGGTGGACCGCAACCTCAAGCTGTTGTGGCATAAGCCCTTCATATCCAGCTGCCCCGGATCCGCGAAGGCAGTAGAACATTGCTACGAAATATTCAACAGAAAACATCCATGTGAAAACTGCGCGGCGCTGCAGGCTTTCTCGACCGGCTCGCCGTCAAGTTGTGAAACGGCATACATTGACGACACGGGTGAAAAACGATTCTGTCATTTTATCGGCTCCCCCATCTATGATGCCAACCGGCGCGTTGTTCGTTTCATTGAGGTCATGCAGGATGTGACTGAGCGTAAGGAGTCGGAAGAGAAATACAGGCAGATCAATGATTTTAATTACAACATTATCTACAATTCCCCCGTCGCCATTTTTACGCTGAACCGGGAAGGCTTGATTACAAGTACCAATCCGGCCCATATAAAAATTGCCGGGAACCCCCCCCTGGAAGAAATTATCGGTTTTGACTGGCTCCACTCCTCCAATGCCGTCAAGACAGGGCTGGATGAATATCTGAAAAAGGGACTGGCCGGGGAAAGCTTCGAGGTGACGGATTTTCCCTATGAAAGCAATCTGACCGGAAGAAAAATTTTCATGACCCTTCGGGGCGTTCCCATCAGGAACAGGGAGGATGAAGTAGAAGTTCTGCTCTGCATTATCGAAGATACAACGGAGAAAACCGCTTATTTCAAGAAAGTTGAGCATCTGAAAAATTACAACGAGAATGTCATTCGGTCCATCGGAAACGGGATTATGGTTGTTGATACGCGGCTGCGCACCCTGACGTGGAACAGCGGGATGAAGACTATTTTCGGATTTGATTCAAAGGTAGCGTTTAATCTATCCCTGAGCGACTGCCTGAAAAAGATGGGAATGGCGCGGGAACTCAAGCTGATAAAGGAAGTTGTAAAAAACGGTGGTGGGAAAACAGTAGAAAAACGCGGAATCCTCCATCCCGACAGGGGATTTATCACGCTGAATTACAAAATTATGCCCTTTCTTGATGAAAATCAGCACCGAGCCGGTGCAATGATTGTGTTTGAAGATATCACGGAAAGAGAAAATTTGGAGAAACAACTTCTACGGGCCAACAAACTGTCGGATCTCGGGGAGCTCGCAGCCGGCGTCGCCCACGAAATCAACAATCCGCTGGCTACCGTTTCCGGTTGTGCCGAGGAGTTGCTGGATCTACTAAACGAGTGGGAAATCAAAGATGATTTAAAAAATGACCAGCGCGCCGAACTGACGGATTTGATTGAAACGATAAAAGACCAGTCGTACCGATGCAAGAAAATAACCCACAACCTCCTGAATTTTGCCCGTGTGAACGTGCCAACCCTGGTTGAGGTGGACCTCAACGAGATTATTAGCGATATGGTTTGTCTGGCAAGTGTCCAGATGGGAAAAGAGGCGCGCACCATCCGTCTGAAGCTTGATCCGAACATGCCGTTTATCCCAACCGATCTGTCCCTGATTCAACAGGTGTTCATCAATATTTTTAAAAACGCAATCGATGCGACGGAAGATGGCGGCGCCGTCTATATTTACACCGCGGCGAGCGCGAGTTTTGTTACCGTCACCTGCCGGGACACGGGCAAGGGCATATCCGAGGATGAACTGGAACGGATTTTCGACCCCTTTTACACCACAAAGTCTCCTGATCGCGGCACAGGCCTGGGGCTCTCCATCTGCTATCGCATCCTGGAGCAGTTGGGAGGGAACATTGAAGTGATCAGTAAAAAGGGCGTGGGCACAACGTTTAACATCAATATTCCGGTAAGGTAACAATGACCCGAAATCAAATGAAAAAAAGAGTGCTGATTGTGGAGGATGAAGAGCCGTTGCGCAAAGTGTATCTACGACGCCTGATGCGAAAAGGATACCGCGTTGACGGTGTTTCAACCGCGGAGGCGGGCCTTAGGGCCTTGGAAAACCATGATTTTAACGTGGCGCTGGTCGATTTTCGCATGCCGGGGATGAACGGTCTGGATTTCATCAAGGCTGCCAAAGAAAGTCGCCCCATACTTGAAGTGATCATGATCACTGCATTCGGAAGTATTGAAACCGCGGTAAAGGCCATGAAACTTGGGGCATATGATTATTTGACCAAACCCTGTCAGCTGCCGGAGCTGGAAATCCTCGTGGCCAAGGCCTGTGAAAAAAATGCCATTCAGCGGCAGAACATACTTCTGAAGGAAGCGCTGAGAGCCAAGGATGCCTATGACGACATTATTTACCGAAGCTCCAAGATGAAACAGCTGATGGAGGACCTCAAGAAGGTCGCTAGAACCGACAGCTCGGTGATCATTGAAGGGGAAAGCGGGACGGGAAAAGAGCTCAAAGCCAATGCCATTCATAAGCTAAGCCCGAGGAAGAACGGGGCGTTTATCGTCGTCAACTGTGCGAATCTTTCGGAGACGTTACTGGAAAATGAACTCTTCGGGCATGAAAAAGGGGCTTACACCGGCGCCTCACATGAAAAACGCGGCCTGGTGGAATTGGCGGACGAGGGAACGCTTTTCATTGATGAAATCGGTGAACTGCACTCGCAGGGACAGGCCAAACTGCTGCGTATTCTGGAGAGGAAAACATTCCGTCGCGTGGGTGGAAACGATGAGTTGCGGGCCGATATACGCGTCATTGCGGCCAGCAACAGGAATCTTTCCGAAGAAGTTTCAAAAAAGCGTTTCCGACAGGATTTGTTTTTCAGATTGAATGTCGTGTACTTCAATCTTCCGCCCCTGCGCGAGCGACGGGAAGATATACCGCTTCTGATCGATTATTTTGTGGAGAAGAAAAACCGGCACCTCAAAGAAAATCGCAAGATGAGCCCCGAGGCCCTGACACTTTGTATAGACTACGAGTGGCCCGGGAATATCCGGGAGTTGGCCAATATTATCGAAAGGGCGATTATTCTCAGCTCCGGTGAATATATAGAACCCAGGGACCTGCCTTTCTGGAAGCCGGATAAAGGGGGGATGTACCTGCTGACCATAAAGGAAATGGAAAAAGACCATATAGAAAAGGCGCTGAAGGTTGCCAACGGCAACAAGACCCAGGCGGCCAAGATATTGGGCATCAGTGTTCGGAACCTTTACAGGAAACTGGAAGAATGAGTGCGCAGACCGTATCATTGACCATTCTGCCCTAATAATTTCAGTATGTTACAGCTCTCAGTCGCTGATTTTTCACCCCCCACTGCTCGAAAAAAGCATCTTGCTAATAATTTGGTTACATTTCTCAGCAAACTGTCATAAATACCCACCGGGCGGCTGAGTTTCAATAGCATTACCCACAAAGCCCCAGGTTGGCACTTGCCTGACTTGAACAGTCTGAGTGCATTAAAGAAACAGTTTCCCGAACATGTCGGGCCAGCTCGTTGATAATTTCCAGTCCGCCTTTTTTTGAATGCCAGGTCGAAAGTTTGGGTGTGGTAAAACACATTTTCGCATTAATTCGGTCAAGCATCGATATTTTGCTTGATAATTTTCCTGATATTATATATTTTCTTGATCAAGAAAACGAATAGGAATAGGAAAATGCCAACAGAAAAAGAAATGCTTGGTCAACTTCGGGACGGTAAGGTCCAGTTGCCCCCCCTAACTTTTAGCTTTTTAGACGAACAGCTGGACATCGGGGAAGGCAACCGTATCGATGCATATATCGAGGCAAAATGGAAGCAGAAATCAGCGAGATTCGCTGTAGAATGTAAAGCCCTTTCAACGCCTAAAGTCTTTCAGAATAGTATCAATTTTCTGAAATCGCTGCCCCTTCCCAAAAATTTCTTCCGCATGCTTTTTATGCCGTTTTTAAGTGAACGGCAGCTTAAAGAGTTGGAAAGAGAAGGGATTAGCGGCATTGATCTATGTGGCAACTGTGTAGTTGTTTATCCGAGAACCTTCAGCGTATTTCGAAGTGGCGGTAAGAACCTTTTCCCCTCATCATCTCCTATTAAAAACATTTACCGGAAAAACAGTTCTATGGTGGGAAGAGGTTTTTTAATTTATTCCGGCTTCCAAACTGTTCAAGATATCCGTGCAACAATTAACCAGCGGAATCTCCTGGTGAATCGTTGGATTAAAAAGCCTATGAGCCTTTCAACTGTATCAAAGGTTCTAAAAACAATGGTAGAAGACCTGGTTGTCACGCGTAATGAAAACATTCGCCTGCTACAGCCCGACAAGTTATTGAAAAAATTATGGGGAAATTATAATCTTCCTGTTGTAAAGAAACGGGTTCGTCTTAAAATTCCGGAAAACAATGCGTCGATATTAAAATTGCTGTCTGAACAATCACAGCAATTGGAGTTGCCCCTTATAGCTTCAGGAACCTCATCTGTCACACGATACACCGTGATGCAGCGCGGAGATCTATTGACTGTCTACTGTCCTAAAGTGGAGATGCTGCTTGAAAAGCTGCCCGGAAGCCAATCGGATCGATTCCCAAATCTTGAGCTTTTGGAAACAGAGGATGAGCCGGTCTATTTCGATGCCCGGCAGGAGGACGGCTTCTGGTGGGCTTCGCCGCTGCAGGTATATATGGAACTGATGCTTGGTGACAAGAGGGACCAGGAAACCGCCGAGCAATTAAAGACCCTAATTTTGAATGATGCTGGAGTGGTACCACAATGATCAGGATAACAGACCTTCAAACGGCGTTGCTCGACATACTGCATAAAGTGCACGATTCAGAAGTTAGACTCATTGCAGGCGGTGGCTTCGGGATCTATCTTAAAACCAATCACGTTAGAAGATCGGGCATGAGAACACTTTTGGAGCAATGGCCAGAGCCGCGATCCACGAACGACCTCGATTTGTTTCTTCGGCCTGAGTTGCTAATCGAATCATCAAAATTAAAACCACTGGTAATCGCCATTACAGACCTGGGTTATATAGTTGTTCCTGGAGCAGAAAAATATCAGTTTGTTAAACCTGGGCCCGGGGGTTCCGATGTAGGTGGCGTTAAGATAGATATCCTAACCGGTCCGCAAAGTCGATTTCATGGAACTCGAGTGAAGGTGGACGCCCGCCGCGCCCGCCCCAAACCTTCTGTCGGAATACATGCTCACCCCGTAGACGAAGCTCTGACCTTGGAGGAAGGCTTGCTACCAATAATGTTGACTGGAACACTCAGTTCCGGAGAAGCCTGGGAATCTGAAATCTTCCTGCCGCATCCCTACACGTTTTCGATGATGAAACTTTTCGCATTCAGAGATAGGTTTGCGGATCCTAATAAGGAGTTTGGCCGCTACCACGCATTGGATTTATATACTATTCTGGCAACGACAACAGAGCAGGAGTGGGAGTATGCCTTCCAGTTGCGCGATCAATATAAAAATGATCCTCCTGCCAAAGAAGCTGGAAACTTGGTTTCTGAATATTTTTCCTCGCGGGAACGTTTAGGAATGATCAGATTGATGGAAAGCCCCTATTACCGGCCGGAATTGCAGAATGAAGAATTCATGTCTGCCTTGCAAGAGATGTTTCCGTCATGAATCTTATATGGCTATTCAGTAATCATTCGGTAAACTGCTGTAAACCATTATGGCGGATTGTTTATCGCGTTTATTCAGACTTGATTTTGATAATTGAAATTTTCAGTAAAAAAACTACGGATTACACAAATACAGTTGGCCAATATTATTGGATCCAGTCAATCCCGAGTCCCACCAAAGACCAATAGGCCTTACTCAGAAGGGATTGGCAAGTGCCATCAATGTACCTTACCAAAGAGTAAATGAGATAATAAACGGTAAAAGAGGCATAACGCCCAGCACCGCTTTGAGATTGTCGAAATTTTTCAGGGTCTCGGCTGATTTCTGGATGAATATTC
>JAFDDL010000211.1 GCA_019310865.1 Deltaproteobacteria bacterium
AGATATCCGATGACCCGCCGCCGTACACCATGTTCGGCCCTTATCATAGCTGCAAACGCGCCGATGCCATGGCGTTGGTGCCGGGCGAGGTGGCTCGGATCGCTTTTGACCTGTTTCCCATATCGGTTCGTTTCGAGGCGGGGTGGCGGATTCGGCTTGCCATTGCCGGCGCCGATAAAGACGTGTTTTCACCGATCCCCGGCTGTGAAGCACCTGAGATTACCCTGGAGCGAAACACCCGATACGCATCCTTTATAGACCTGCCGGTAATACCCGAAATAACGATGAAAAGGGGAAGATCATGACCCATATCATAAACCGGGAAATTCACCTGATCAATCGCCCAACCGGCTTGCCGACAGAAGATGATTTCAAACTGGTCGAGACCGCGGTTCCGGAAATCATCGAAGGGGAAATCCTCGTTCGAAACAGTTACATGTCTGTTGATCCCTACATGCGTGGTCGGATGAACGATGTTGAGAGTTATGTGCCGCCTTTTGCGCTCAATCAGCCATTGGAAGGCGGTTGTGTCGGGAAAGTCGTTCAATCAAAATCGGATCGGTTCCAGGAGGGAGATGTCGTTCAGGGTTTTCTCGGCTGGCGTGAATACTTCACGTCCAAAGGATCGGGATTGACCCGAGTCGACCCTGCCCTGGCACCGATACAGGCCTATCTGGGCCCGCTGGGCATGACCGGCACCACCGCCTATTTCGGTCTGCTTGATATCGGCCGGCCCAAGTCCGGGGAGACGGTTTTTGTCTCGGCGGCCTCAGGTGCGGTCGGATCGATTGTCTGCCAAATTGCCAAGATCAAGGGGTGTTATGTGGTGGGAAGTGCCGGATCCGGCCCCAAAATAGGCTGGCTTCTAACCGAGGCGGGTGTTGATAAGGCTATCAATTATAAAGAAACAAAAGACCTGGTGGCCGAGGTCGGGAAAAACTGCCCCAACGGCATTGATGTTTACTTTGAAAACGTCGGAGGCGTGCACCTGGCAGCTGCCCTGGAGCACATGAATCCATTCGGCCGAATTTCCCTTTGTGGCCTGATTTCCACGTACAACGCCGTGAGGCCGCCTCGCTGGCCGGCTAGCATGATCTATATACTCACAAAGCGGTTGACCATGAAAGGATTTATCGTCGGGGATTTTTTCGATCGGTATCCGGAATTTCAAGCCGAGATGGGCAAGTGGTTACAAGAAGGCCGGATAAAATGGAAAGAGACCATCGTCGAGGGCATCGAAAAAGCTCCCAAGGCCTTTCTGGGCTTGTTTACCGGCGAGAATATCGGGAAAATGATCGTAAAAATCGGTCCTTAAGGATCAGGGGGTTAGCAATCTACTTATTCGGCAGCTGGGAGGGTTTCAAAACCAGCTTCGATAAAGTGGTGGTCTGCGGTTAAGGCCTTTTTTATTTTCAACTCACGCATTACCACAAAACTCGTACAGTCCGTAAATGAGAAGGCCTTGTCCTGCCATTTAAAAAACCAAAAGCGTGCTTTTTCAGCCCTTACCGGAGTGATCAACTCCACTTTCACCCGGGGACTTTCAGAGGCCTGGTTCCACCAGCGTTCCGCTGTATCCACAAAGAGTTTTTTCCTCAACTCGATTTCCCGTAGAGTGTCCGGTCGTGATCGATAGCGGTCAGACCATCCGATGACTGACCGACTGATTTCGCGCCATAAATCGGATCGACTGAAAGGTCGCAGGGAATGTCTTCATCCAGACCGATCCCGACAATATGAAATGCAGGACGACTTCTGTACAGCACGGTATACTTGTCCCCGCGACGAACCCCTTCTATGATTTTAGGAAGCGACGCCCGGAGTTGTTTGGTATTAATGATGTGTTTCATGGGATACCCCCATCAGAAAAGTTCAACTTAAGTTAAACTTTTATTGAGGCGTAGTCAATCAGAATGTTTCTCTGACATTGCCGATATCAGCATCGCCGGAATGTGCCTACATACAATTGGCATTTTCCAGAAAGGTCATGAAAACACCTCCATGTCGACAGTATTTACAATATTCGGTCGTTATTTATTTCGTATCAATATGACTTTACTCATGACTAAAATCGTGTTATAGCGATTTTACCATGAAAAATATACACAGCCGATATATTGAAAAACATGTGTTGGAAGACCTCAGGCACAAGATGGTCTTCATCGGTGGCCCCAGACAAGTCGGCAAAACCACCTTTGCGCTTGCATTTTTACCGGAACCAAGTGAAAAACACCCCGCATACCTGAATTGGGATGATTTGCAGGCACGCCCGGCGTTGTTGAAGGGGGAGTTGCCGGCAAATGAAACATGCATTGTTCTGGACGAAATCCACAAATTCGCCAAATGGCGAAATTTAATCAAAGGCTTTTATGATACCAACAAGTCCTACATCTCATTCATTGTCACTGGGTCGGCCCGGCTGGACTACTACCGGAAGGGGGGCGACTCTCTCCAGGGCAGATACCATTTTTATCGCCTTCACCCGTTTTCCCTGCGTGAGTTGAATTCAACGCCATCAAAAACCGACGTCGAAAGTTTGTTGAGGTTTGGCGGTTTCCCCGAACCGCTACTGAGATCGGAAATGCGATTCTGGCGGCGGTGGCAACGAGAACGGCTTCATCGGGTCATATATGAGGATATACGGGATCTGGAAAATGTCAAAGAGATAAGCCTCCTGGAGTTGCTGGCGGAAGAGCTGCCCAATCGAATTGGATCGCCGCTTTCAGTTAAAAACTTGAAGGAACTATTGCAGGTTGCCCACGAAACCGTTGAGCGTTGGCTCAAAATATTTGAGCGGATGTATTATTCTTTTCGGATTCCGCCCTACGGGCCGTCCCGGGTCAGGGCGGTGAGGAAGGAGCAGAAACTTTATCTTTGGGACTGGTCGCTGGTTCCGGATCCCGGTCCCCGATTTGAGAACTTCATCGCCTGTCAGCTGCTAAAATATTGTCACTTCATAGAAGACACCGAAGGTTATCATATGGATCTGCGGTTTCTTCGGGATACGGACAGGCGGGAAGTTGATTTTGTCGTGCTGAAAGAAGGGAAACCTCTGTTTGCGGTGGAATGCAAAACCGGCGAGCGTAATTTAAATCCCGCGCTTTTTTATTTTCAGGAAAGAACGCAAAGCCTAAAATTCTATCAAGTACACCAGGGGAAAAAGGATTATGTGAAGAACGGGGTGCGGATGCTTCCGGTTCAAAACTTTTTGAGCGAACTTAATTTACCGTGAATCTTTATTGACCGACAGCCAACTTGCCGGCGACATGCCACCATGTAGTCGGCCATTCAATGATAACTTGGATTTGATCGGATTTATACATATTTGAATGATATGGCTTGTCCTGATGCCTATACCTGAAACAACTGTTAACATGGAGGTTTTACTATGAAACAAACCTGGAGTTACACCAGCGGCGCCAGTGAGAAACCGTTGTTCGGTATGACCATCGGCGACATGTTCGATGAGACGGTCGAACGATATGCGGATGAGGAAGCATTGATCGTTTGTCACCAGAACTTGCGATACACTTACCGACAGTTGCAGGAAGCAGTGGACCGGTGTGCTCGGAGCCTCATGGCCTTGGGCCTTGGAAAAGGAGACCGCATCGGGATCTGCTCACCGAATAATGCCCAGTGGGCCATCACCCAGTTCGCCACCGCAAAAATCGGGGCCATCCTGGTAAATATCAACCCCAGCTACCGGCTCCACGAACTCGACTACGCTCTGAACCAGTCCGGGTGCACCGCTCTGGTCATGGCGCCCCAATTTAAAACCTCCGACTACACCCAAATGGTATATGACCTTGCCCCTGAGCTTAAAAGCGCTGAGCCTGGAAGCCTTCAATCCGAGAAACTGCCGGCCCTTCGAACCGTCATTCGCCTGGGGGAAGAGGCGGTTGCCGGCATGTGGACCTGGCAGGATCTGATGGACATGGCTGACCGGGTGAGCCGTGAAGCACTGGCCGACCGGCAAAGTCGGCAGGAATTCGACGATCCCATCAACATCCAGTACACCAGCGGCACCACCGGTTTCCCCAAGGGCGCCACGCTCAGTCATCACAATATCCTGAACAACGGCTTTTTCGTGGCGGAGATCATGAAGTTCACCGAAAAAGACCGCCTGGTGATTCCGGTGCCCCTCTATCATTGTTTCGGAATGGTCATGGGAAACCTGGGCTGCATGACCCATGGGGCCACCATGATATATCCCAGTGAGGGCTTTGAGCCGGATAAGGTGTTGGAAGCGGTGCAGGCGGAGGCGGCCACCGCCCTTTACGGCGTGCCCACCATGTTTATCGCGGAACTGGCTCACCCGGAGTTTGACAAATACGACCTGTCCAGTCTTCGCACCGGCATCATGGCCGGATCCCCCTGCCCGGTGGAAGTTATGAAAAAAGTCAACTCGCTCATGAATATGCAGGAGGTGGAGATCGCATACGGAATGACCGAAACCAGCCCGGTGAGCTTTCAAACCCGGCATGATTCACCCCTTGAAAAGCGGGTTCAGACCGTGGGAATGGTTCATCCCCACCTGGAAGTTAAAATCATCGATTCGGAAAGCGGTCACGTGCTCCCAGTGGGGCAGGTGGGTGAGCTTTGCACCCGGGGCTACAGTGTGATGCTGGGATATTGGAACAACGAAGAGGCAACCCGCCAGGCGATTGACCGTGCGCGGTGGATGCACACGGGTGATCTGGCCGTGATGGATGAAGATGAATATGTCAACATCGTGGGGCGTATCAAGGACATGGTGATCCGTGGTGGGGAAAACGTTTACCCCCGGGAGATCGAGGAGTTTCTCTATACCCATTCCCAAATCTCCGACGTACAGGTGATCGGCGTTCCGGATGAGAAGTATGGTGAAGAGCTCATGGCCTGGGTGATTCTACAGGACGGCGAGAACGTGACGGAAGACGAACTGCGTGATTTTTGTCGCGGACAGATCGCCCACTACAAGATCCCCAGGTATTTCAAGGTCGTGGATGAATTCCCCATGACCGTTACCGGCAAGGTTCAGAAATTCATCATGAGAGATCAAAGCATCAAGGAATTGGGCCTTGAAGATGCGGCAAAACAGAAAATGGCCTGATTCAAACCCTTTCGGACGCCATGATCACCACATTAATCCAAGAACCCATAAAAGAGAGGATTTCCCAAATGACCAGGTTTACCAACATGACCGACTATGACCAGGAGTATGCCGACTTCAAGTGGGATGTACCGGAATATTTCAATTTTACACGCGATGTTTTCGACAAGTGGGCTGAGGATGAAAAAAAGCTTGCCTTGTGGTGGATTGACGACCATGGCAAAGAGCTGAAAATTACCTACAACGAATTGAAAGCGCGCTCTTCCCGCCTTGCCAATGCACTCAGTTCCAACGGGGTTGCAAAGGGGGATATCGTGATGCTGGTCATGCCCCGGCTGGTGGCCTGGTGGGAGACGAATCTGGCCTGTATTCGCTTGGGCGCCGTGGTTTCACCGGGCACTACCATGCTGACGGCCCATGACCTTGAATATCGTTTGGAGCTGTCGGACGCCGGCTGCATTGTCTGTGATTCGGAAATGGCCCAGAAAGTCGACGAGGTGAAAGACAAGTTTCCAAAACTCAAGACGCTGATTGTTGTTGACGACACCCGTGAAGGCTGGCTGAACTACGAAGATTGCATTCAAAATGCGTCTTCGGAATTTGCCGTGGCACAGACGCACCATGACGATTCGTGCATCCTCTATTTTACGTCCGGCACCACGGGGATGCCCAAAATGACCCTGCATACCCAGGCCAGTTATCCTTACGGCCATATGGTGACCGGAAAGTACTGGCATGATCTGGGGCCCGATGACCTTGACTGGACACTGACCGACACCGGTTGGGCCAAGGCGGCTTACGGCATGTTTTTTGCCACCTGGTACCAGGGCGCGACCGTGTTTGTGCAACACACCAGCGGGTTTGATTCAAAAACCATACTGGATATTCTTAATAAATACCCGATCACCGTATTTTGCGCCCCGCCCACAGCCTACCGGATGTTCATCCAGGAAGATTTATCCAAATTCAGCCTGGGCGTTGTCCGCAGGTGCGTATCAGCAGGCGAACCGCTAAACCCGGAGGTGATTCAAATTTGGCAAAAGGCTTTCGATCTTCCCATATATGAAGGATATGGTCAGACCGAAACGGTTCTCATGGTGGGTACCTTTGCATCCATGGAAGTAAAGCCGGGGGCTATGGGAAAACCCACGCCGGGGTTTTACATGGCTGTATTGGATGAAAATCAAAACGAACTGCCCCCGGGCAAGGAAGGCGATCTGGCGGTCCGAGTCAAGCCCGAAAGGCCGGTGGGCCTGTTCAAAGCCTATTGGAAAGCACCGGAGAAAACGGCTGAGGTGTTTCGCGGCGATTGGTACCTGACCGGCGATCGCGCCATGACCGATGAGGACGGTTATTTCTGGTTTGTGGGCCGATCCGATGACGTGATTCTCAGTTCCGGCTACCGCATTGGCCCCTTCGAGGTGGAAAG
>JAFDDL010000212.1 GCA_019310865.1 Deltaproteobacteria bacterium
AATAAAGACCGAAGGGTCAAATCCGGTGCATTGGGAAGCCTTGTAAACCAGTCTTTATCCCCGAGCCATGTTGAAATGGGTGTGTCCAGATTCAGGCGCCCCTGTTGAACAAGCGTCAGGGCTGTCACGGTTGCAAAGGTCTTTCCCGTGCTGCCGCCCAGCAGTCGGGTATCCCGGGTCAACGGTATTTTACGCTCCACATCTGCAAACCCGGTCGCAGCCGTAATGGTATCTCCGGTTGAAAGCGATATGGCTGCGGATACACCGGGAACCCCGGTCTTACTTCTCAAATCCTCGATAGAATTCAAGAGCAAGGTTTGGATTTCGACCAAGTGGGCATCCTGACCAAGCACAAGAGCCGGCGAAAAGCTTAATAGAAAAAATGCGCACACAAGAACCCGAATCACGTGATTATTCCATCCTTACCAATACCGTCATGTTATAAATTGATGTATATTTCAGCTCTCTACGAATCAAGAGTAAGAACAAACCCAGTCAAACAATAAGATAAATATGTTATTTTTTATAAAAAGTCAAGCTTTTTTTCGAAGATTTCGCTTTCCTGCGGAAAATAAAATCTCTAACCGCCGTCACGTCAATGTATATTCCGGGCCGTCACTATTGTTTTGCTTAAAGTGCCCTTTTTGATGCCCAAAACATCAAGCTAAGCCCCAAGAACAGAGGTATTCCGGGCCTAAACCCTTGATTATCAGTTATCCATCTTGGTCTGACCCCGATCCCCCGGACCCCGATCCCCCGATCCCCTGCGATCCCGCGGTCGACCCCGGTAACCCGGTACTAATATAACTTGAAAACCGATTATATAGGTGAGATTATATTTTATGACGAGCTACTGTGCCGCGATTACCAAAATCGAGCGTATGCGGGATATAGAGCCATGAGAAAGAAAAGCCCATACCAACCGCCCTATACCATCACTCCGGCTATCCTACGTTTGGTGGCTGAAGTCGGTGAAACCGTCGGGCGTTTGTCGGCACAGACGGACACAGTCAAAGCACTACGGCTGCGGCGCATTAACCGTATTCGCACCATTCAGGGCTCACTGGCCATTGAGGGCAACACGCTGAGCGAAGAACAAATCACCGCGATTCTGGATGGCAAGCATGTCATTGCCCCGTCCCGGGAAATTCAAGAAGCGCGCAACGCCATCGCCGCCTATGATCGTTTCGAGCACTGGCAGCCCCATGCTGAAAATGAGCTGCTGAAAACGCATCGCATCCTAATGGCGGGCCTCCTGGGTGAAGTCGGCGCCTACCGACGTGGCGGTGTCGGTGTCATGTCAGGTGGGCAGGTCATCCACATGGCGCCGCCTGCAGATCGCGTCTCCCCCCTAATGCATGATCTGCTCCAGTGGCTGCACACCACCGACCAGCATCCGTTGGTCACCAGCTCGGTCTTTCATTACGAGTTTGAGTTCATTCACCCCTTCGCCGATGGCAACGGCCGCGTGGGCCGGCTATGGCAGACTTTGATCCTGTTTCGCTGGAACCCTTTGTTTGCTCACATTCCGGTTGAAAGCCTGGTCCACGAGCACCAGGCGCAATACTATCAAGCCCTGCAACACAGCACCGCACAGACAGACTCGGCGCCTTTATCGAGTTCATGCTCCAGATGATTCTCGGTGCCGTTTCCGCCGCCATTACCCCCCATGTCACCCCCCAAGTCGCCAAACTGCTGCAGATACTGGTTGGGGAGATGCCCCGTGAGAATCTCCAGACTGCCCTCGGCTTACAAGACCGTAAATGGTTCCGAGAACGGTACCTCACCCCCGCATTAGCAGAGGGCTTGATTGAAATGACCCTCCCCGAAAAACCCAATAGCCGTCTACAGAAATACCGGCTGACCGAACCGGGGAGGCGCTGGCTACTTAGGCAGAATGGTGAGTGAGAGTCACCCAGCTGCTTAAACCGGCATGATGCATCTGTTATGGTTCGGTAGGTTCGATAAAATCGAATTAGCCTATTGCATTTTTGTTAAAATATGATTTATAGTTATCGAACCATTTTTTAGGGTTCGGAAAATATATTTTCTTTATAATATTAAAATAATTAATAATATCTACAATAATGCAAATTAAATAGGTTCGATAGATACGGTAAAAAAATGAATGTTGATTTAATTGTAAAAGAGTTGACTCAGTTGCGTAATACTCGGACGTCTTTAATTCATGTCTCAAACACAGAATGGTACTCCTTGTTTAAAGACGAGATCCGTAACTCGATCGCCATTGAAGGTATTTTCACAAACAGGACAGATCTTATCGATGTTTTAGAACGTAATAAGAGAGCCAATAAACAAAAAGCGGCGGCTATTCTTGGTTATTTTGAGTCAGCGTCAACTATGTACGATTACGCTGTTAACCAGCATAAGGAGAAAGAGTTTTTTTTACGAATATCCGATATTAAACAGATTCATACGCTTTTAATGCGCTATGAAAAAGAAATGGGTTTTTATATTGGAGAACTCGGTGATTTCCGAAAAATGCGGGCTGAAGTAACGTTATCAACTTTTATGCCGATTAGTGAGTATTATGTCAGGCCGGCGATGGAACTTTTAATAAAATGGGTTAATCATCACTTAAAGAAAAAAACCTACAACAAAATTTTATTAGCTGCAATAGCACATGCCTGGTTTGAATCGATCCACCCCTTTAGAGACGGAAATGGTCGGTCAGGGAGAATATTGTTATCATATCTTCTTATCGGATGTGGTTTAGTCAATGTTGCCATTAAGGGTATTTCCAAGATGGACCGCGAACAATATTATAATGCTTTGGAAAAAGCCGATGATGTTTTCGAAAATTTACATCGCCGGATTGAACAGGGAAAAAGTTTTAACGTAAAAGCGGTTGATATGATGATCTGTTTAGACGATTTTAATGAGATGATGTTCATTATTACGACCCGGCTGAATGATGCAGCTAACCGTTTGAAAAGATATGATATTCACTATATGAATAAAGAAGCCCAATTACCATTAAGTGATTTGGCTCATATCTATAATTATTCCCCGGACTACCTTCGTAACCTGATCAATCGAGGAAAATTAAAGGGAAAGAAGAAAGGAAAAACATGGTATGTTCGTGTGCAAGACATGGCTAACTATGTGGAGCATCTTGATCCGGGCACGCCATGATAAATACTTCTCAGCGCGTTCATACGTTTCGTGGGGCATCTGTGTTTTTATTTCCTGGTGCATTTTAATTTTACCTCGGTTGAAAGCGTTTTGTTTTCTTCATCTATGGCAAGGTCAATATGACCGTGTTCCATATTTTTCATACAATACCCCGCTGAAAATTCTTCAAGGGTCAGTCTCTGGCAGTCATAGGGAGGGAAAAGTGATTGTTTCAAAGCATAATCAATCCCGTGGGGCATGCCGTCAGACCCGAAAATCAGATCAATGCCCGGAATAAAGCCTGCCTGGTCTATGAGCTTGCGAAAAGGGTTATTTTCAAGACAATATTTTGGTAAAAGCCTGTCGCTATATTGCAGTGAGTCATAATTAAAGTTGGGCTGCATGGACAGCACCATACCCAGGGCCTTTGCTTTTTTTGCGTTGGCCAATGAAATAAACATGCAATGTTCCATCCTGATAACCGGGGGAAGGGTTTTGTTGTCCGATGCCATTTTATGGATAACATTTATTACCTGGGCTGTTGCCAGGTCTCCAACGGCATGGATCGATATGGGCTTGTTTACTGCCGCTACTTTTGCGATCATATCCTGAAGCTGTTGATCCGTATGGAGTAAAACGCCTTTTTCCCCAGTAAGAAAGGGTTCTGCCATGGCAGCCGTCCTGGAGCCAAGGGCACCGTCCGTAAACACCTTTATTCCAAAAACGCGTTTCTGTGCTGGTTTATCAAAGCTGCTATATGTATTGATATTCGCCCAGAAGGATGTTCTGTCCAATAATCCCGCGGCATCAAATTGATCAAGGGTGGCCTTGTCCGGTAAAAGCATCTCTTCTGCGTAAAACACCCCGAGGTGCAGCAGGTCTTCATAAAAGGACTTAAGCTCAACAATTGTAAATGGTTTTACATTGACAATAAATTTCTGGATCAGGAGCAGGTTTTTATCAATCCATACCTCATTGTCTATATTTGTCACGATCTCATTGTGAGAGTCAAAAAATTTGTCTCTGGCAGGCCGGTTCATTAAAAACCCGTGAAAGGAGAGATTACAGATAAACAACGGGGGAAAAGCATCCAGTTCTTCTTTTTCAAATGTAAAGAAGCTGCTGTTCCATCCAAAAACAATAATCATCTCTTCTCTTCTTTGCCTGATCAGGGAAAGAGCCATGTTTTTATCAGATACCCGCGTTAAATCCACGCATGAATTCAGGGTGGCATACACGGACGGGTGGGAATGATGATCTTTTAATAACGGTATTTGTGTATTCATTGCGTTAACTAACTTTTTAGATGTTTGCCCCAACTCACTGGGTATTACCCAATTGCCACCGGTCGGTCTTTCGCCACTTTGTATTCTGACCGCGTCTCACGCACGCCACTCGATTCTCCGCCCGCAAGTTCTTCATGGCTTTCTCTTCCATGGATTGTTTGTTCAACCATCTATACAAAACGAAGCGGGAAATTACAACCCCTTGTGTTTTCAACATAAATGCCCGGTACCCCCTATCAGTCAAAACCTGCGTTTAACCGCTGCACCGGGGTCGCCCCGGGGGTCGTATCAAGATGCTGGTTGGGGAGATGCCCCGTGAGAATCTCCAGACTGCCCTCGGCTTACAAGACCGTAAATCGTTCCGAGAACGGTACCTCACCCCTGCATTAGCAGAGGGCTTGATTGAAATGACCCTCCCCGAAAAACCCAATAGCCGTCTGCAGAAATACCGGCTGACCGACCCGGGGAGGCGCTGGCTACTTAGGTCACCACGCCCCGGTCACCGGTCAACTCAAACAAGAAATAAATAATTTCATGGACATCCCGCCCCTTCCTACGCTCTTATATCTACGCTTGACTTTCTTATATTATAAGTTTATAGTACAATCGTGAAACGGATCGAATGGAAAACAAAAGCGCTTCGGCAACTGCGAAAAATCAAAAACCAGAAAACCCGTAATATGTTGTACGACGCTGCCCAAGTGCTTGGATATTTCCCGAATTGTACCAATGTAAAAAACTTATAAACCGTGATGATTATAGACTCAGGGTTGGCCGTTGGCGGATTATCTTCACGGCTTCCCTGAAAATTATCTGTATCGAAGAGGTTAGAAAACGAAATGAGCGCACTTACTGACGTCCAGATTATTGAGAAAGACGGGAAGCCCGCGTTCGCCGTCATCCCGTATGAGGAATTTTTAAAACTCCAGCCGAAAGAGGCCGATGGTGAAGTGACTATCCCCAATGAGATTGTAGGCCTCATCGTCAAAAAAGGGATGAACCTGGTGAAGGCTTGGCGAACCCACCTGGGTTTGACCCAGAAGGAAGTTGCCAAGACAGCGGGAATAACCCAAGCAGCTGTTTCCCAGATGGAACGAACCGATAATGAACTCCGCACGGCAACGCTTGAAAAACTGGCTGACGCAATGGGGATTTCGGTTGAGCAATTGAAGGATTGATGGGCCTTAAGAGAGGTAGCACCAATATGAAACAGTCTGAAGGTTGTCTGGAAAACTGTAGTAGAAGATCTACCACCATTAGCTCATAAAATCAGCCGGATTCTTTCTAAATAACACTCTTGAACGAGAAGAGCATAAAACCACAGCGTTCCTTATCTATTCATGGATTGACCTATTTCGTCAAAGTGAAATATGAGCGGCTTGATTCATGATTTGATAACCTCTTCGCCACTTCAAAAGTTTCGTACGATACTGCACATGATGGGGAAAATTATCTATAAAAGTGCCTGAAGCTGACCGCCAACTCGGCGAAAGACAACACCAGGGCACCACCTCTTAAAACGCCCTTTTTGATGCCCAAAATATCCAGATAAGCCCCAAAAACAGGGGTATTCTGGGCCTAAACCCTTGATTATCAGTCATCCATCTTGGTCCGACCCCGGTAACACACAGACCGGTAACACAGTCATCCATCTTGGTCCGACCCCGGTAACCGGTAACGTACCCATCGTTACCGCGCGGGGTTCCAGTGTCCAAAGACGTAGCGCAGCCCCCGCGACATCGCCCCCGGTATTACGGACATATGGGTTTCGTCGGGCAGGTTGTGACAGTGGATTTTCAGGCCCGGGTAATTGCGCGACTTGAGCTTGTCCACGAACTCTGGTGTGATCTCCGCCATCCGCGGCCAGCCGTGTTTCTCATAAGCAGCGACGGCCTTTTCCATCTGCGCTTTCATCGGCCCATCCGCCTGCGCCATGGCCTGAAGAATCGGCTTCATTAACGCAACCGTCTCCAGACCGCCTGCGGTGACAAAAACCGTCGCGTTCAGATCTTTTCGCTCGGCTGCACACTGCGCTTCCCACTGCCAGACGTCTTCCCCGTGCCACCAGATCGAGGGACTGCAAATGACATAG
>JAFDDL010000213.1 GCA_019310865.1 Deltaproteobacteria bacterium
CTCAAAATTAACCCAGGCATTCTAAGGCCTGTCATGTCTTAAAACAGCACATAGAAATCAAAGAATATAGATTATAATAACAATTAGATAAAACATATCACTCCCAATGTGTTTTCTTGAAATTCCTATTCTGAAATTGACATCGAAGTTTTACCCCTGTCGTCTGTTAATAAGAATAAAAGCTGGAATAATATAGAAAAATAAATTCACCACAAAAATATATTAAAAATAATAATATTTCAATTTATAGTTTATATTCAGTTATATATAAATTATTTCAGCCATATTTAAGTTTCTCTTGACATTTTGTCTTTAGCATATAGAATGTCAGTATATATAAAATAATTATTTGAGGGGAATTCATCAAGATCAGTCATGACGAACGGACATGAAAATAAGAAGCAGGTCATTCTGGCCTCTGCGACTAAAATTTTTGCAGAAAAAGGCTTTGCCGATGCTACTATCTCCGAAATCGCAAAAGGCGCCGGCCTGACAAGTTCAGGTATTTATTTGTATTATAAAAACAAAGAGGCCCTTCTTTTTACGGTCATCGAAAATTTTATGATCGAAAGCAACGCGGGACTTACCGAACATCTTCAGGGAATACGCGGTGCGGAAAACAAGCTGAGAAAAGCCATCTGGTATCACTGTAAATCCTACTCGATCAGCAAAAAGGTGATCAAAATTATCCTGGAGGCAAGGTCCTATCCTAGATTTTACAAATCAAGCGCCTATACCGCCTTGAAGCAATATGCCCGGATTATAAACGATATCATTGCAGAAGGCATGCAGGCCGGTGTTTTTTGCGGGGTCTCATCTCCCATGATTTTGCGGGACATGATCCTGGGCACCGTTGACCATATTGCCATAAACTGGACGATGAAGGATGTGCCGGATTCTTCGGATCATGCGGAAAAGATATATGATCTGGTGATGCGGGCAGTTCAGCCGGCGCCAAAAGATAAAAATCGATTGGCTAAAAAATTGGCTAATAAAGCGGAAAAGCGGGTTCGGATCATCAATTCGGCCACCGCCCTGTTTACGGAAAAGGGCTTTAACGATACCAGTATGCTGGAAATTGCCCAAAAGGCGGATGTTGCAGAGGGAACGGTTTATGAATATTTCCGAAACAAGGAGAATCTGCTCATCAGCATACCGCATGAAAAACTGACCCGACTCTATGATACCGTGAGTGGTAACTCTCTGGAAATAAAGCTAAAGAGCGTCATCACAAGCATTTTTGAGTTTTATTATAACGAGAAAGACTATTCAACCATTCTGGTATTGATGCTCAGAACCAATAAAAAGTTTCATAATAGCGAAAGTAATGAAATTATTGAAAAGCTGTTTACGATAATTGAGGAGATCATTGTAACGGGGCAGGGGCAATATTTTAAAGCCAACCTGGATCTGAACCTCTGCCGAGACCTGCTTTTCGGAACCCTGGATCACATTATGATTCCCTGGATCATTTTCGATCGGCGCTATGATTGGAAAGCCCTTGGGGCGGAGGTGTCCGATTTGTTTGTAAATGCGATACGGGTATGAAAATGACGATAAAACGGGAAAAATGAACAGTCCTCAAGTTAGGGCTCGCTTTCCTGCGCGAGCCCTTAGGATAAGAACGATGACATTGGTTTATAGTAAACAATAAGGACGCACCCATGACAGAGATTTCGAAGGTGTTAATAGCAAACCGAGGTGAAATAGCCTGCCGGATCCTGCGCACGTTAGATCACCTGAAAATTCCCTCCGTGGTGATCTATCACGCAGTGGATGCTGATTCTCCGGCCGTTCGGATGGCGGCCGAAGCGGTGGAGATTGATGCTCCAACGCCCGTTGCCGCCTATCTGGATGCAAAGCAGATTGTCGATGCCTGCCGGCAGACCAGCGCCGATGCGGTCCACCCCGGTTTTGGCTTTCTGGCGGAAAATGCCCAATTCGCCAGGCGACTCATGGAAGAAGGGATCATCTTTATCGGCCCGTTGCCGGAAACGAGATTGGCGTCCCGCTG
Organism: Deltaproteobacteria bacterium; assembly: GCA_019310865.1. The sequence continues at coordinate 2,015 of JAFDDL010000213.1, forward strand.
CTGATCAAGGCGGCGGCCGGAGGCGGCGGCAAAGGCATGCATATCGTTCAGGAAATGGGCGATCTGGCCCAGGCTGTCGAGCTGGCCAAGGGTGAGGCAAAGCGCGCCTTTGGAAATGATGAGGTGTATGCCGAGCGTTATGTGGAAAGCCCGCGCCATATCGAGGTGCAGGTGCTGGCCGATCACCACGGCAATGTGCTACACTTAGGAGAGCGCGAGTGCTCCATTCAGCGCCGGTTTCAAAAGATCATCGAGGAGAGCCCGGCCCCCAACCTGGCGCCGGAACTTCACCAGCGCATCTGCGACACCGCCGTTGCGATTGCCCGCAAGGCGGGCTACCGAAATGCCGGAACGGTGGAGTTCATTCTGGCGCCGGACGGCGAGTTCTTCTTTCTGGAGATGAACACCCGCCTTCAGGTGGAACATCCGGTCACGGAAATGGTAACGGGCCTGGATCTTGTGGAATTGCAGATCCGCGTGGCTCAGGGGGAAACGCTACCGCTTTCCCAGGAGAGAATTCAGGCGGACGGACATGCCATTGAGCTGCGTTTGTACGCCGAAGATCCGGAAAACGACTTTCTACCGGCCACCGGGCAACTGCTGGCCTATCGTATGCCGTCGGGCGAAGGCGTGCGAGTGGAAAACGGATTTGTCCAAGGGATGACAGTTTCTTCAGCCTTTGATCCAATGCTGGCCAAGCTGATCGTCCACGGTCAGGATCGTGCTGAGGCTATCGAACGGGGTTTGACGGCTCTATCAGAAGCACTGGTGCTGGGCGTGACTACCAACGCAGATTACCTGACGCGGATTCTATCCCACCCGGCTTTTGTGGCCGGCCGGATCGATACCGGCTTTATTCCACAGCATGCAGCTGATCTTAGTCCTCCTCCGCTTGGTGAAACGCAGCGCAACCTGCTCTTGGCGGCTGCGGCTTTGAGCAACCGCGATTTAACTGATCCGGCCTATACGGTGCCGGAACCCTATGCATCTATTGGGAATTGGAGGAACTGATATGCGACGGCGAATCGATTTACTTGACGAACACCATACCGTGACGGTTTACGGAGAAATAGGTGCACAACGCCTGCAAGTGGCTGATAGCGACCCCCAATGCACCGCGCTGGCAGTACAAGGGGAATTTCGCCGAGTTATCCAGCTGGGAGATCAGTCGACAGAAATCCAAATGGCTGTCAAAGGTGAAGCAGCTTATATCCGTGCTTTTGATCGTACCTTTACACTGCGAATTGTGGACCCGGTGGAGCAGGCTGCACAGGAGTCCGGTGGCGGCGGCAACATCGCCCGAGCTCCCATGCCCGGCATGGTTGTGGCGGTCCAGGTGGCAGGCGGTGACCAGGTTGCCAAGGGTCAGCCCATGATCACCATCGAGAGCATGAAGATTCTTACCGTGATCACCGCTCCCCGCGATGGCGAGGTCTCACAGGTTCATTTCGAACCGGGGGATACCTTCGATAAGAATGCGGTGCTGGCCACCATGAGCGAAACAGAGGAGGCGTAAGATGCGTCGTATTAAGTCCGGTGTAGACACTCAATCCTCCGAATTTCGGGCCTACGAGCGTCACAACCATCAGCTGATGGCAACCCTTTGCGAGCGACAGCGAAAGGCCCGATTCGAGCGCCCGGAGCGGGATATCAAGCGCTTGAGCAGACAGAAAAAACTGCTGGTTCGCGAGCGCATTGATCTACTGCTCGATCCCGGCACGCCGTTTCTGGAGCTTTCCACCCTGGCGGCCAACATGGCCTATGATGGGACGGTTCCGTCCGCTGGTGTGGTCTCCGGGGTGGGCATTGTCAGTGGCCGGGAGGTTCTGGTGATGGCCAGTGACAGCTCCATCAAGGGGGGGGCCTGGTATCCCCTCACGGTAAAGAAAATGGTTCGGACCTTGGATATCGCCATTGAGAACCGTTTGCCCATGGTCCATCTCGTGGACGCAGCCGGTGCATTTCTACCGCTGCAGTCGGGGCTTTTTCCGGATCGGTACATGGCCGGGCGCATGTTTCGAAACCAGTGTGAACTCAGTGCGCTGGGCGTGAAACAGGTGGCGCTGGTGCTGGGGCACAGCACCGCTGGTGGCGCCTATGTGCCCACCTTGTGCGATTACTCCGTCATGGTGCGCGGCACCGGCGGTGTGTTCCTGGGGGGGCCGCCGTTGGTCAAGGCCGCCACCGGGGAAGAGGTTACCGCTGATGAACTGGGCGGTGCGGATGTGCACAGCACCATCAGCGGCACAGCAGACTATGCTGTGGATTCCGAGGCGGAAGGCCTGGCACTCGTGCGTGAGATCGTGGGCACCTTTCCCCGGGAGAAAAAGGTGGCGGTGGAGCGGCGCGAATCCGAGGAGCCTTTTTATGACCCGAGGGAACTCCACGGCATTGTTCCCGATGATGTGAAGAAGCAATTCGACATGCGCGAGGTGATCGCCCGCATTGTGGACGGCAGCCGATTTCACGAGTTTAAACCGGACTACGGTACCACCGCCGTGTGTGGTTTCGCCTTCCTTTATGGGTGGAAAGTGGGCATCGTGGGAAACAACGGGGTCCTGTTTTCCGACAGCGCCCAGAAATGCACCCAGTTTATGCAGATCTGCAACCGTGATCGCGTGCCGGTTATCTTCTTGCAGAACATCACCGGGTTCATGGTGGGAAAGGCCTACGAGCATGGCGGGATCACCAAGGACGGTGCCAAGATGCTGATGGTGCAGACCAACCTGGATGTGCCGAAACTGACGATTATGACAAACGGAAGCTTCGGCGCCGGGAACTACGCCATGTGCGGTCGCTCCTTTGACGCGCGCTTCCTGTTCGCTTACCCCAACTCCCAGATATCGGTGATGGGAATGGAGCAGGCGGCCAAAACCCTCACCCAAATTCGGATCAGGTCCCTGCAGCGAAAGGGCAAAACCCTGTCGGAAGAAGCGACTCGGCAAATCTATGACGACATTGCCCAGGACTACCTGGAAAAGAGCGGCGCATACTATTCCACCTCAGAGATGTGGGATGACGGCATTATCGACCCGGCTGATACCCGAAAGGTGTTGGGCATCTCCCTGTCGGTCGCCCTCAATCGAGACTTTCAAGAAACGCCCCATGGCGTGTTGAGAATTTAAAGCAAGGAGTCATTGAACCATGGATATGGAACTCACCCGTGAACAAAAAATGATCGTAAAAAATGTCAAGGAATTCATGCGCAAGGAAATCGGGCCCGTGGCGGATGAAATGGATCGGGACGGCCGTCTTCCCGACGGAATCTGGCAGACCCGTGGCGATCTGGGGCTTCTGGGTCTCGGTATACCGGAGGAATACGGCGGCAGCGGCATGGACAAGTTTACCTTTACCCTTGTGGTGGAGCAAATGGCCCGGGTCTGTCCGGGACTCGCTCTGTCTCTCACGGCTCATAGCAACCTTTGCGCCCACAACATCGAGCACAATGCCACCGAGGTGCAGAAACACAAATACCTGCCGGGGCTTTGCAGCGGCGACCGGATCGGGTGTCTGGCTTTGACGGAACCCGATGCCGGGTCCGACGCGGTTGGCATTCAAACCACGGCTACGCGCGACGGCGATCATTTTGTGCTAAATGGCAGCAAGACCTTCATCACCAACGGGCCGATCGCCGATATTGCGCTGGTGTACACCAAAACCGACCTGGGGAAAAAGGCCCGGGGCATCACGGCCTTCATCGTGGAAAAAGGGACTCCTGGCTTTTCCGTTTCCCCGAAAATGGAAAAGATGGGCCATCGGTGCTCTCCGACCAGTGAGCTGATATTCAACGACTGCCGGGTGCCGGCAGAAAACGTGCTGGGACAGGTTGACAACGGCGTCCATGTCATGATGACCGGTCTGGATTCGGAGCGGGTCGTATGTGCCGGACTCACCCTGGGAAACGCTGAGGCGGCGCTGGAGCTGGGGCTTAAATACGCCAAATCCCGACGTCAATTCGATCAACCCATCTGCAATTTTCAGATGATCAAAGCCAAGCTGGCAAATATGTATGCAGAAATCGAGGCGGCGCGGGGGCTTGTATACCGGGCGGCGCGGTTGGCGGATCAAGCCGATCGGGGCGGCAAAGGGACCGAAATCCACAAGCTGGCTGCGGCTGCCATTTTATTCGCTGCCAAAACGACCAGGCGGGCGGTGGACGAATCGCTTCAAATTCATGGCGGGTATGGCTACACCCTGGATTATCCCATCAATCGGTTTTACCGGGATGCAAAACTGATGGAGATCGGGGCCGGAACAATGGAGATCCGGCAACTGGTGGTGGCGGATGAACTGATAAAAAGAGGTCCTGGATATATTTAAATAGAACAGGGTCGCATCTTAATTATTAACTATTGCCCATCCATTAAATGGCTAATTTTCCCGATTTCTGTGTCAGTTGATCCCGCCATGGCGGGATTAATCCTCGGAATACTCCCGGTATGCCTGCGGTTAAAATTTCCGCCTTCCTTGAACTCGAAAAAATTATCCTATTTCTGGATGGACACTAATTATTTCAGATTTTAACCGAGCGATGCGATTTTTTAATCCGTTGTCTTGTTGGATTAAATTTTCCACATGCGTTGTGCGCAGGGTGATTCCGGCACCGGATATTCCGCCGAAATATAAGCCGAGGTTGACGCCGTACTCCCCCGTCAGTTCCCTTGCCAGGTAAATTGCGATATCCCTTGCCAAATTTCCCTTTCTACTTTTCTGAATTATACTCTCCGTTTTACTATTGAATTTCCGAGATACCACCTTGACTATTTTCGCGGGTGTTACTGTTGGCTTTAGTCCTTTCAGCTGGGGAACCTCTTTTGCGTCCTCTCGTTTTGACAAAAACAACTTTTTTACCCGATCGGTGAATTCACGAGTGCCGAGAATGAGCCCACCGAGTGTGTCCCGTTCAGGGTTTTTTATCTTATGGGGATCAGCGCTTTCTACATATTCTCGATACTTGTTAAAAGCCATTCGCTTGGGTTTTCCGAATAAAGAAAGCAACCAGTCGACTTCAAGCCAATCAGGCGCTTTATCTTTCCCTGAATATGCCCCATAGCTGCTCCACTTGTAATCATCCAGGGATTTCGTAATGCCTCCACGTAAAGGATTTAGGTGGATATAGCGGGAAAGCGGTTTCAGATACACATCCGCATCAATTATAATGGCCTTGAATCGCCCCTGAAAAAGATGCCCGTGTCGGTCATGTTTTCGGTTGAAATAGGTTGCATAGCTGACATTAATCCATTTGATCGCTTGGCTTAAGTTGGCATGAGGGGTCTCGAGAATCAGATGATAATGATTTGTCATTAGGCAATATGTATGGATAACAATTGAATACCTTTCGGTAGCCTTAGACAGATATTCAAAAAATTTTTCCCGGTCACGGGTATTCAGAAAAATGTTTTCGCTGCCGTTGCCGCGGTGCATGACATGGTAATAAGCGCCCTCAAATTCAACCCGTAACGGTCTTGCCATTACAATTTCCTTTCATAACGGTAAAACGATTCAAATGGATTTATGACACGAGCCCTTAACACCTAGGAAGGCTATATTGAGACAAATGCCTTGTCAATAATTAATAATTAAGATGCGACCCCTAAATATAGAGGGCCCTTTTCTCCGGGTTCATGGCTGCCAGATGTTCCAGGGCCGCCTCGGGCGACACGGCCTTGAGCGATCCATCTTCCAACTGAATCACCACACCGGATTTTGTCAGCATTTTGAATCGGTTCTTTCGGGCTTCCTTATCCGGATGGCAGACGAACTGGCATTGGCCACAGGTCATCTGTCCCTTGTTTCCCGGCAGCAGGGGGTGGTAAAAGCTGATGCCCGGTTTGGGTCTTAAAACGTAGGGCTTGACAGCGCTTCGGATGGCGCCTATGAACGCTTCGTCTGCTTCCGGGATGGGGAACCGGGCCGGTGACCAGGTGGACCACTTGCCGGATGAGTGCAGTCCGGTAAAGCCACCGCAAACATACTCGCAGCGGTTGTAACTTTGCCGCCTGGCATAGGAAAATTCGACTCCGCCCATGGTGACGGTTGTTTTTTCATCCGGGTGCATAAAGCCGGAGGGGCATGCTGATAGACACAGCCGGCATGCGTCGCAGTAGTTTTCTTCGGTCGGTAGGGGGGCGGTGGGCGCAAGCTCCGTGTCCGTGACCACGGCACCCAAAATGATGCCCGCGCCTTCCTCTTTCCGAATGACGTTTCCAGATAACCCGAAGTGACCAAGCCCGGCGCGAACGGCCAGATACCGATGCGAAATCGGTGGCATTTCGTCAAAATGA
>JAFDDL010000214.1 GCA_019310865.1 Deltaproteobacteria bacterium
CCGGAAGAAGGCGTGCAACCGGATCGGGTTGCCCGCCGGGCCGTGGAGGGAGGCGACTCCGACCAGGCTCACGCGTATACCCCCGGGCTTGTGGTTTCCCGTCGCACCACGTTGCGCCGCAGGCGGGTCTTGCCGATTCCGGGCGATGTTTACTGCAGCACGGGCGAAACGGTCGAGGCCAGGAAAGTCGTTGCGGAAACCAAGATGCCCGGCGACGTGATTTCGGTCAACCTGGCAAACCTTCTTTCCCTTCCGCCCAAGGACGTACCCGAATGCGTGCTGGTGAAAAAAGGCGATGCGGTGGAAATCAATGACGTCATTGCCCGCACCAAGGGGATTTTTGGCCTTTTTAAGAGCGAGTACAAGAGCAAAGCGACCGGAACCGTAGAGACCATCTCCGAGGTGACGGGCCAGGTGATCCTCCGGGGACCGGCTCACCCGGTCAGCGTCCTGGCGTTTCTGCCCGGTAAGATCGTCGAAGCGATCAAGGGGCAAGGTGTCGTGATCGAGTCCGAATGTACCTTCATACAGGGCATATTCGGGATAGGCCCGGAGACCTTCGGCAAGATCAAGATGGCATGCGCCTCCCCGGACGAGCACTTGACGGCCGACCACATCACAGCGGAAATGAAAGGTTGCGTTATCATCGGTGGTGCCCGGATGTCAGTGGAAGCCATCCGAAAGGCCGTCGAAGTCGGCGCCGCCGGGATCGTATCGGGCGGTATCGACGACACCGACGTAAAGGACTTTTTGGGATACGACCTGGGCGTCGCGATCACCGGTTCGGAGCAGGTGGGGTTGACGCTGATTATCACCGAGGGTTTCGGTGACATATCCATGGCCGCGCGCACCTTCAATCTTCTCAAATCCCGCGAGGGCGCCGAGGCGTCTATCACCGGGGCAACCCAGATACGAGCGGGTGTGATGCGACCGACAATCATCGTACCGGTGGATGAAACCGCACCACCTGCAACAAAAGACCAAACGCATTTGGCGGGCATGCTCGATATGGGCTGCCCGATCAGAATCATACGGGACCCTTATTTCGGACAAATCGCCACGGTGCATGCCCTGCCCGCAAGCCCCCAGGTTCTGGATTCGGGTTCCAAGGCGCGGGTGCTGGAAGCCAAGTTCGACACCGGCGAGATCGTCACCGTTCCGCGCGCGAATGTGGAGCTAATTGAAGGAGAATGACCATGAAGAGTTTTTTAAGGCCGTTGCTGTTTGCGGCACTGCTCTGGGGCCTATGCGCCCCCTGGGCAATGGCGGAAGAGCGGCTTGCACCACCCCAAAACCTAACGGCAGCGGATCACCCCTGGGACCACGGTGACAAGGTCGACCTTTCCTGGGACCTTTCAACGGATGATCCGTCGCTGGTAAGGGGATACCGGATCTATTCCGCCACATCCCCCGACGGGCCTTTTGCCGCGGCAGGCATTGTGCAGGCCGGAACAAGTACATTTACCGTGGAAAAACTTGACCGAAACACGCAATACTTCTTCCGCGCCGTTGCGTTTAACACGGACATTGATATATCAGCGCCCGCACAGACCCGTCAGGCGATGGCGCCCACCAGACAGTGGTTCGATGGAGACAGAGCCTGGCTGGCGACGATCATCCTGATATTTTGCGGAGCGGTTTTTTACTGGATCAACCATGCAAAAAAAGGCAAGCCGCTCTACGTTCGCAAGATAGCAGGTCTGGAAGCGGTGGACGAGGCCCTGGGCCGGGCGACGGAGATGGGGCGCCCATGCCTCTATCTGACCGGCCTTGATGACATGAACGACATGCAGACAATCGCCTCTCTTACGGTCCTGGGGCGAGTCGCCAGGCACGCGGCTGAGTATGACACCAAGCTGGAGGTCCCGAATTGCCGATCGCTGGTGATGACGGCAGCCAAAGAGGTGGTCCATCAATCCTTCTTGGAAGCGGGCCGGCCGGACGCCTACAATGATGATCTGATCTATTACATCACCGATGACCAGTTCGGATTTGCTGCAGCGATCCAGGGAATTCAGATGAGAGAAAAGCCCGCAGCCTGTTTCTACCTGGGAGGTTTTTATGCCGAGGCGCTGATATTGGCAGAGACCGGCAACTCGATCAACGCCATCCAGATAGCGGGAACGGCCAGGACCAGCAATCTTCCGTTCTTCGTTGCCGCGTGTGACTACACCCTGATCGGCGAAGAGCTGTTTGCGGCCTCGGCGTATCTGAGCGGCGATGCCGTGCAGCTTGGAAGCATAAAGGGCCAGGATGTCGGCAAGATTATACTCTTTATATTCATCGTCGTGGGTGTCACGATGTTCTCCTTAAGCAATGTTGTCGGCGTGGACACCTCACTGGGGGCGTGGCTTTACGAAGCCGTGACATACATTAAATCCGTTATTTTGGTTTAGGGCTCCGACCTGCGCGAGCCCTGAGGGAGTCGGAACCTTATGAAAAGAACCATACCCCTTCTGATCACCGGGATCAGTGGACTTGTGCTGATTGTCGCCTACTTTATCCCCGCCATTCAAAAATGGGGTGAAGTTGTCTCGATATGGTTTGACATACTCGCCGGGATTGCGATTGTTCTCGGAATCGGCAATTTGCTCAAGCATCACCTGCGGAAAATATCCGATAGAAACGCCGGCTGGGGATACTCAGCGGTTATACTGGCAAGCCTCCTGATTACCCTGTTTGTCGGCCTGCTTAAAATAGGGGTTACCCCCAACCCCATGTACCCGGGGTACCCCTGGTCCGGCGCGTATAACGCACAGGGGAGCGGGGCCCTGTGGATATATAACGCCGTACTCAATCCCATCACCGGCACGATGTACGGCATGCTCGCTTTTTACATCGCTTCGGCTGCTTTCAGGGCATTTCGGGCAAAGAATCTGGAAGCGATCGTGCTGCTGGGGACGGCATTTATCGTGCTGCTTGGACGAACCGTTGCGGGCGTATTTCTCACGGCATGGATGCCGGATTATCTTCCCGCACTGCGATTGGAAAATCTTACGACATATATCATGACGCTGTTCAACACCGCCGGAAATCGCGCGATCATGATCGGGGTCGCCCTGGGTGTGGCGTCGGCATCACTTAGAGTATTGGTCGGTATCGACCGGTCCTATCTGGGAAGCGGAGAGGAATAAGACATGTTCGAAATTCTGAAAAATCTCGACAAACGCTGGGTCTACCTGTTGATGCTCGTGTCGATCGTGGTGACCATCTACATCGTCAACAAAACGGGAAAGACCTTTACGGAGGTCGTCACGCCGTTGACCCAATCCTTTTTTGATGAAATTGACCAGCTTGAAAAAGGAGATATTGTTCTTCTATCCCTGAACTATGATCCGGGAAGCTTCGGGGAACTGTCGCCCATGTCCAACGCCGTGGCATACCACTGCGCCGCCAGGGGCGCCAAGCTGTGCTTTCAGACGACCATGCCCATGGCGCCGGAAATGATTGCGGATGTTATCACGAAGGTAATAAAGTCCGATTTCCCGAACTGGAAATATGGAGAGGATTACGTAAACATCGGCTTTAAACCCGGGTTCGAGGGGGTTATGAAGGTCATCGTGACGGACCTGCGTGAGCTCTATACCACGGATCATCAAGGGACAAACATTGATGACATCCCCATGCTCGCCAACATCCACAGTGCTCAGGACTTTGATTTAATCGTCGATATCTCCACAACATCATCTGTGAGTTGGTGGGCCCTTTATGCCGCCACGCCGTATCCCGAAACCATAAGACTCATTGCAGGCTGTACCGGCGTGGTGGCGCCTGAGGTTTACCCGTATATCCCGGCACAGTGCAAGGGGCTGCTTGCGGCGATCAAGGGGGCAGCGGAATATGAACAGCTTGTCATGAGCAAGTATGGAGGTGAAAGCCCCAGGGGTGTTTTCTCCGAGGCCAGACGAAGAATGGCGCCTCAGCTTGTGGCTCACATACTCATCATTCTGCTCGTCATTCTGGCGAATATTATCTTCTTTGTCGAAAAAAAACGGGAACAACACCAATGAACCGAAATACCATTATATGGACAGTGATACTGCTTCTTGCAGTAGCATATCTTCTGGGTAGAACCACCCTTACCGAGCACGGAATGGGCAAGGCTTACGTGCGCGCCGTCGAGGTTAACAGCACCGATCCGGACCCATCTCACCGCTGGACCATACCTGAAAACGCGACGCCCGCACAGTACCGACAGGCAATGGCCGAAGATCCCAATCAGACGGAATACAAATTCAGCCTCTCGCGAACAATCGAAATCTGGTTGGCGGCATTTTTCACCCTTTGCATCCTCTCGTTTCTCTATGGCGATAATCCGTTCTTCAAGCTTGCCGAATCGGTCATTATCGGCGTATCGGCTGCATACGGAATGATTGTCATGTTCTGGACAACCATTATACCGAATCTTTTCGGAAAACTCTTCCCGGGCTGGATCCAAAGCTGGGCGATGCCCGGGATCGAAGCGGAAAGCGACTATTCATACACCATTCCGCTCATTTTGGGCATCATGCTTTTATGGAAGCTGGCCCCCAAGGGAAAGTGGATAAGCCGGTGGCCGCTTGCCTTTATCATTGGCACAACCGCCGGTATGCGATTGGTCGGCTTTCTTCACGCCAACTTTCTGGCGCAGATAAACAGCACCATCCTCCCCCTCTGGGCGGTCAGCAGTGCCGACTCGTTTGACTTCTGGGCCATGGTAAGAGCAATGATTCTGGTTGTGGGTGTTCTTTGCGGTATTGTCTACTTTCTATTTTCGTTTGAGCACAAGGGCATCGTCGGCAAGACCGCCAAGATGGGAATCTGGGTGCTGATGATCACATTCGGCGCTTCCTTTGCGTACACCGTCATGGGGAGAATCGCATTAATCGCGATGCGCATCGAATTTCTTCTGGACGACTGGCTGTGGCTGATCGATCCGGCCATGAAAAGGGCCGGGTTGTAGGCAATGTCGATAAGTAGCTTTAAAAGCCATCCAGCGCATTTAATACGCGGTCTACCTCTTCTTCGGTATTGTAAAGGACAAAACCGATTCGCACGAGACCGCCTTTATCCAGCAAGCCAAGACGCTCCATCACGGCATAGGCGTAATAATGGCCGTCCCAGACAAAAATACCCTGCTGTCCCAGGCGTTGCGAAATTACCTCCGGTGAGAAGCCATCGAGGGCAATGGAGAAGGTCGGCGTTCGGATGCTCAATTCGGTTTCCGCGGTAATGCCATAGAAGCGCAGCCCCGGAATGCTGCGGGCGCCGTCAATAAATTGTTTGCTTAATTGCACGCCATATTCATGAATACTGCGCATCGTATTCACGATTTTTTCTCTGCGCGGGGCCCCATCGCTCAACGAGGCGATAAAATCAACGGCGGCACGAACACCGGCCAGACTTTCAAAGCTTTGCGTGCCCGTTTCCCATTTATTGGGTGCATAAGACGGAGCCGGGCGAAGTTTATAAGGAGATAGTTTCTCCAGGTGTTCATATTTTCCGTAGAGTATTCCCGTATGCGGACCAAAGAATTTATAGGCAGAGCAGGCCAGAAAATCACAATTGGTTACCTTGACATCGATCAGGCCATGGGGGGCATAATGAACCGCGTCCACATAAACCAGCGCGCCCGCATTATGGGCCATTTCCACGACGCGGGCAACATCGGTAATGGAGCCCACCGCATTGGACGCATGTGTGATGGCCAGCAGGCGCGTCTTTTCGTTTAGCAGGCCGGACAGCATTTTCAAATCAAGGGTGCAATCAGTTGGGTCGAAGTCAAGCCGGCGCACCGTCACACCGCGGTCTTCAGCAGCCAGAACCCACGGTGTGATGTTTGCGTCGTGATCCAGCCTTGTCACGATGATTTCATCACCTTCCTGCCAGGTGCGGCTGAGCGCGCGGCTGAAGCTGAAGGTCAGACTGGTCATGTTTTGCCCGAATATGATTTCATTGGGTTCGGCATTGATAAAATCGGCCATGGCCTGGCGGGCGGAGGATAGGGCCTGTTCGGCATCGGTGCTGGCTTCATACCGACCCCCAAGGTTGCCCGCACCTCGACGGAGAAAATCGCTCATGGCATCGATGACGCTAGTGGGCGCCTGGGTGCCGCCGGGTCCGTCGAGATACGCAGCGGGCGAGCCGTTGATGTTGCGCTGAAGCGCCGGAAATTGGTCTCGAACCGTTGTTACATTTATTCCGTTCATATCATACCTATTTATTCATACCAGACACCATGATCAGTCATCTGCTTTCTTAATTCGCGCAGGTGAGCTGTGGATTTTTTCCCGCCCAGTTTTATCATCTTGTGGACGATGGCGTTGGAAATGGAAAAGGCGCCGATTACAGAGCTATATACAAATTCACCGCACACCGCGGTCACCAGCTTATGATCGGCGTATTGAAGCAGTGGGGATACTTGACTGTCCGTGATGGCGACCGTCGTTACGCCCTT
>JAFDDL010000215.1 GCA_019310865.1 Deltaproteobacteria bacterium
TGTGACCTTTGGAAGGATCACCAGTCCCTGCTCCCCGATCAAACGTTTGACACCGGTTGACAGATAGAGGATGACGCCCACGGTCAGCACCGCAAAAAAGAGGGCGGCCCCAATGATGAGTTTTTCAATGGAGGTGCTAGCTTCTGCCCCTATGACCAGTAGCAAGCCGATGACACCGGGTCCCACTGTCATGGGGATGGCCAGGGGAACGACGGCGATATCCCGGTTATTTCCTTGATTTGCTGTATCTCCATTGTCTGATATCATGGAGATGGCCGAGAGGAACAGGATTGTGCCGGCACCAATCCGAAAAGCGTCCAGTGTGATCCCGAACAGTTCAAATATATATTTCCCGCACAAATAAATTACAAACGTGCTGATCATCACGGCAATTGTTACCTTTACGGCGATTCGTTTCTTCTCATTATCCTGGAAATCCCGCGTCAGGGAGAGGAATGCTGAAAGCACAAAAAACGGGGTATGAATTAAAAAAAGCTTCAAATAGGAGTTGATAAATAGCTGTAAGTCCATAATGATGTTCCATGAATTAAAGGTTGTTGGATACCGGGAGCTTTTACCCAACAACCCTTTGTCGGTCAAGTAAAAAGTATCCGTCACGTATAAAGCGCCTGAGCCCATTCAGGATCGACCGAAACATTTATATCAGCAAAAGTATGATCCGGATCAAGATATGTTAATTTGAGGATCAAACACATTTATTTGTTCCAGAATGCCCGCCATCATCTCGATGTAGTTTGAATTTGGAGCAACTTTCTGAATGATGCGGTAGTTTTCCTTTAGATTTGCCTTCAGCAGATCTTTCGGATAAACGGCCTGTTTAGTCGCAAGAATCAAGCTTTCAAGGACAAGACGCTCGGCCCGGTTGAAAAGCTTGATATTTTTATCCACGCAGAGGTTGACAATGCCCCCTTCAATGTAAACGGTTTGTTCCTGGTCCCGGGTTCGGCAAACTTCGAGATCGATGAAGCTGGAGTCGTCCTTGGGGATAGGTGCACTGATATGATTCGTGGTTCCATGCCCAAGCGCATCTTTATCGAAAAGAGATTTATAGAAAATAGAAACATCTTTGGGAAAGTGAATGGAAAATTCCCGATCCCGCAAGATGTTTTCCAAAGTTGTCGAGTCCTTATATATGTTCAACATCAAGGTGTTAAAATTTTGGGTCCAAATGCCAAATGGCGCCACATGGGGTATTATGTCGCTGCAGGTGAAAACGATTACTTCGTAAATCCATCCTTTGTTCATTCCGATTCGATTGAGTGCATTCATTCTTTTCTCTTTTCCGGCGGAAACCTACCAACGGCGTAGCAGTTCCGGCAGGTGTGCCAGCATCCCACCCTCGGTTAAAAAGATGAATATTGCCGCCGCTGTCAGATCTGCAGTGGTTCCCGGGTTCAGCTTATGGTCCTTGCCACGGAGCTGGGCATCCAAATCCTCGATTGCCTTTATGCTTTTGTCCGACCCAATTTGACCCAGTTCACAAACTTGTTTAGCAATTTCACAAATCCGCCTCGTCGTCGCTGGGCCATTTTTCCGTGAGATCAGGGTGTCGGGGATTTCTGATAAAATTCTTAAAAAAGTGTGGACAACGCATTCTGAAAATCGGTGTCCATCCTTCCATAGCCCATTGAGAGTGGGATAGCCGAGAGTAAAGGTAATATCAAAGTCGGTCACATATTCGGCAGCGATAGAATCTCTTTTACGGGCATGGGCCATGGCCTCTTTCAGCGTGATATTAAGCTCGGTTTCACGAACGTCATACGCCGCGACTTTCCCCAGGCCGGCAGGTTCCGCATGCCGAATGGCTTCGTAAATATTGCAGGTGTCAGCTGCCGTTAGCCCATTCAGAACCACGCTTAAGCCCTTTCGAATCCCTCCGGGGTGATTGCGCGAAACCGCCTTGGCCAGGGGAACGACCAGAAGAAGAATCCCCAGGTTTGTGTTTGTTCCGGTGAGCATCCGGGTTGCACGGACCGCGTTCAATACGGTCTCGCCGACGCCTGACCGGCTCATAAGCTTAACGGCAGGCCCTATGGCAAAGGCACTGACTAAAAAATCTTCAAAACGAGAAGTCGAAAAGGATTGGCTCCTCGTCACATTCCCCGGCTTGTCTGCACAGGCTTCAAATGTACTGGCCAATTGAGCGGCCCAGACGATTTGGTCTGTTTCGAGAGAGGTCATTTTTCGTCATCCGTTTCAATAGTTCTTTTTAACCACAAATTCACACAGATATTTTTTTCAATTAAGACCTGATACTGCTTAAATATCCCCACCGCAAATTCTGCTCCTGAATATAGCGCTTATTCAACCGAAGGGCTATATAGGCCCGTTCCAGCTCCCGGCCGAGGTAAAACCCATGGGAAGCGTTTTTTACATCCAGTCGCGGGAAGATTTCCTCTGGAGAACCGGCCTTGATAAAATCGTTTTTATTAAAAACGTATATCCATTTATCACTGAGAAAAATCCGGTAATTTCGATCTTCAACCTTTTGGTGCATGTCCAACAGTTCAGATTCGCTGTACGGTTCCCAGGGCGGGTCTTTGGCGACAATTAGGCTGTCATCGATGTGCTTGGGCAGTCGTCGGTTCTTGCGGGCATAGTGCATGAGCTTTCGTGCCGCATCCAATTCCCGAACGGCGCCCCTTGCCCAGGAAATTACCTCCGTGGTGAGGACATAATCTATTTCCAACTCAGATATGACACCCGCCATGAGGGCATTTATGCCGATGCTGTCGGCATCCGTCAGTTCGGTGATGTTGCCAAGACCCATGAGGATTTCAGCTTTTGGGTGGCGCTGTCTCGTTTTAAAAAACCGGTTCAACGATTTGGTAAAACCGAAATTCAAAGGATCTAGAATGGGATCCATGATATAAGAGACGCCCCACTCATCCAGTTGAGTGGCATTCTTTTCGAGTGAAGCCAACCCTTTTCCGAAATCGGGTATTACCACTACCTTGCAGTTTAATTTGGGGGCGATCTCTATGTTGCTCGCGTTCACACTCAGGAGCAAATCCAGTCCTGCCCGGTCCGCTTGAACAATACTGTCCGGATCGAAGGTGTCCAGGCTGACGGTAAAGCCATCCGACTTCAATTTGTTGACGATTTTATCGACCCCCTTGAATTCGCCTTGGGAAGGTCCGCCAAGGTCAATGATGTCGGCGCCGCTTTCCCGATAATATTTCGCTCTACACAGGATTTCTTCCCATGACATCAGGTGGGCATCGACAATCTCAGCGAGAATTTTGACATGGTATTTCCCATAGTCGTCTTTAATTGGATTGCGGCCTAAAAAAGCAGGTAAATCCTTGAGGTCTTTTGGTCCTCGAATTACCGGGATTTGGAGCAGCTCCTGGATAAGGGACAGATCGCCTTCGCAAAGCCCGGGAATGATTACTTTTTGGCAGCCATGATCGTGAGGCAAGTGGCCAGAGATCCATTTGGTGTTCATGAGAGATGCCACGGAAATGTTCAGCACCTTCATCTTGTAGTGTACCTCAGGTGCCAAACGTTTCAGGATTTTATGCAAGGCGGCGGCGGCGAGTTTTCCAGTGATAAACAGGTACTCGGGCATTTTTCAGTCCATTGGTAAATCAGGAAAACTGCTTGAATCGCTATTCAATGAAAAATTATCCATTGCCTTTACTTGAATTCGGGCGCCATTTGTGTTGCACGAAGAGATCAGCACCGCTGCGCTGATGTGGTCTTTCCTGAGCAGCTCATTCATGTGTTTGGCTACCTTACCCGAATGCTCCTTTTTCGCCAAACCGTAGATTCCGGGCCCCCAGGAGCTTTGTCCGGCACCATGGGCGCCTGCCTCCATGAGTCCTTCAAGAATCGCATCGGCCATCTTTGCCGTGTACATACCGCCCTGGGCATTTTGAAAAAACATTCCGTTTCGCCGGTCGATCTCGGTCAGCGTTCGGCCGAACACTTCGATATCCTTTTCATAAAGAGCGGGCAGAAGGTTCATCAGGATCAATCGGCAGATCTCTTCTGATAATTTGATCGAGGGCGCTGCCTTTTTTAAGGCGGCCGATTCTTTTGCTCCTGAAATAAGTTTTTCTTTCTCCGGTATAACAATTACAAAGTACCAGTCGTCCGGGAAAGGGTGTCGTAGAATGACGGCCGACGGCTGTAAAGGCTCGTTTCCGGATCCGCGCCTCTGGCCGGAATCGAGGATAAACCCTCCTTTTTCAAAAGCGCCGATGCCGATGCCCGACCGGGCGCCTCGGCCGGTGACACGCAAAATATCAATGGGGGCTGTTTGAATATTATATAGTTTCGCTAATGCCATAAAAACGGCCAGGGACAACTGGGTTCCGGAGCCAAGGCCGCTATGTTCGGGGATGCGCTGAATGACGTTGATCTCAGCGCCCACCGTCAGGCCATAGTGTTCGGAAAATGCCCGGACCACATCGCGAATCTTTTGTTCGTTACCATTATGAATTAAAAGCCGGCGGCTTTTCCGGACCTCCAGGACGGTGTTCGGATTGTCCAGCGCCACGCCGACACTTCCGTAACGCCTGCCCAGATCACCGCTCAAGTCCATGAAGCCGAAATGCAGACGGCTTGGGGTTTTTATACTAATGTGCATGAAGCTCCTCTTGAGTACTTCTGTTCGTCACCATGGGATGGCATGTTACCCCATTAAAACGGCCTTAATTTCATGCTGATTTTCAAGAACCGTAATTCCTTTCATTTTCCGGAGTCTGGAGGTGTTTTCAACATCGATCAGGCGCATGGTCAGTGCCAGCTTTTCACCTCCCGGCAGAACTGTCGTGGTCGTCTTCATTTCACGGTCCACCGGTAAGATGTAAATGGGAATGCGTGTTTTGTTTGTTTGAGAGACGGCATTGGTAATCAGCGTATCCGCTATGCCGGTTACAATTTTGGCGACGCTGTTCGCAGTCGCCGGCGCCACCAGCAGGCGGTCGTATTTTCCTGTTTGAAGCGGACCGACAATAAAAGGTGTGTTGGCGTCCTTTTCAATCAGCACATCATCCGTGAGGTCATTCAGCCGATGCCAAAGCTTGTACCACTTAACGACCATCACCGCCGGTTTGGAAAGAACAGCCGTTACGACAACATTGTTTCTTTCGACAACCTCTTGCATCACACCGACTATTTCCGGAAGTAAATCTCCGGCACCTGTTATTCCCCAAACGATCCTCATTGTTAATTTCCTCTGCCTTCCCACGGCTGAGATGCAAAACAAGCAACAATAAATCGCATCCCCGCATCAGACTTACTGTTTGAGTATCATCGAGTTACCGCTTATTGTTATTCTTGAAATTTTATATCAGATATAAAAAAATGTCAATAACTTTCTATTCCTTCGTTTACAATCCCTTAACACGTTTGGCAACAGGGCGCATAGAGAGAATTATCACGATAATTGTGATCGACACCTCTTTTGCCGGAAAACCCCTTACTACTTAAAATAATTTGAAATTTTGATAAAGATATCGCACTCGCACTTATCAAGTGCTTTTTTACTTGACATGCTAATATATTCTAATTAAAATATGTTAAACTCTAAACAAAATGTTGAGAAAGATTTTTTAAATAAGAGGTGATCGGAAACCGGTAGATGTAACATAATAAACCAAATAAGAAGGAGTGACACATGGCCTACAAACCCAAGTACAACAAAAGCAACAAGCTCGGAAACGATGTTTATCCGGACATCATGAACACAATGCTGGCGGAAGCTTCAGGCTGGTTGGACTCACACAAACTCGAAGAGGTCCCTGCCAGGATTAATGGACTTGTCGCGGCGTATGAAGATTGGCGCACCAAGGAATGTATCAACCTAATCGCGTCCGAGAACATATTAAGCCCGACGGCCAAGGCACTGTTCGGCACCGATTTTGCCTCCCGAACAGCCCAGGCCTACATCGGGGCCAGAATGTACAAGGGATACGACCTGCTGGATCCCATCGAAGCCCTCGTCATGCAAATGGCGAAAAAACTCTATGGGGCCAATTTTGTCGATCATCGCGCCACCAGCGGAGCAGCAGCAAATGCCATTGCCTTTAACGCGTTTACCAATGTCGGTGATGTCATCATGGCGGACACGGTTCCGGCCGGCGCTCATATCAGCTACCGGGAATATGGCATTGCCGGTTTCCATGGTTTGAAGGTCGTGGATATACCTTTCGATGAAAAAAACTACTCGGTGGACATGGCTGCTTTCAGGAATGTGGTCAAAGCGGTCCGGCCGAAACTGGTTGTCATCGGCGGCTCTGTGATCCTGTTTCCCTATCCCACAAAGGAAATCAAGGCGATCTGTGATGAAGTCGGATCCCTCTTGATGTACGACACGGCCCATGTGATGGGTCTGGTGGGCCAGGGCGTATTTGAAGATCCGCTGGCGACCGGCGCCGATGTGATGTCCGGTTCCAC
>JAFDDL010000216.1 GCA_019310865.1 Deltaproteobacteria bacterium
TATATCGGCGCAGATAACTGCATTGAAAGAATCCATGCACGCCGACAGGGAAAGCACATTGGCCGCCGTTCCGTTATAGGCGAAGAATACGTCAATATCTTCACCGAATTGTTTGTTGAACCGGGCTATGGCCCGGGCGCTGTATTCATCATCACCATAACCGATCGTATTGCCGGCATTGGCTTGCTCGATCGCAGCAAGGACCGCGGAATGCGCTCCTGCGGTGTTGTCACTGGCGAAACAGACATTTGCAGTCATCTTTTACTCCAGAAAATGTTGTGCCGGGGTGGGCGGCTTGGTTCGCAGCAAAGCGCCGCCCGTCCCGACAGGTAATCGTCCAACTATTTCAGATACCGCTTGAACCAGTCTATCATGGCGTCCATTCGAAAACGGCGCAGGGGTGGCGGGCCTGCAATTTCCAGCCCATGGTTGCAGCCTTGCAGCCGAAGCAGTTCGACCTCGCAGCTGTTGTATTTCAGTACGCTGAAAAGCTGCTCAGCCTGCTCCATGGGGCAGCGGATGTCATTTTCCCCTTGAATCAGCAGCGTGGGGGTTTTGCACTTGTGGGCATAGGCCAAAGGAGACAGCTCCCAGTAGCGCTTGACGCGTTTATGCGGCGGGCCGCCCATTTCCAGGCTAATCAGCGGAATGCCGGCATCGGAAACGCCGTACATGCTGAACATGTTGTAGACGCCCTGTTCGGGTACCGCAGCCTTGAACCGAGCGCTCCGGCCGATGAGCCAGGCGCTCAGGTGGCCGCCGCCGGAAACGCCGGTGACACCGATCCGGTTCGGGTGAGCGATGCCCCGTTTAACCAGTTCATCGAGGAAGGCGTGAAAATCCACCTCCTCGGGCTTGCCCCAGCAGCCGATGATGGACTTGGAAAAGGCATCGCCGTAGCCGGTGGATCCGCGCGGATTGGCGAACGCCACGGCATAGCCGGCGCCGACGAGCTCCTGAAAATCTTCGTTATAGCTCCAGCCGAAGCCCGCGTGGGGGCCGCCGTGGATGTACAGCACCGTCTTGTAAGGTGGCCGGACGTGGCGGGGTTTGAGCACCCAGCCTTCGATTTCCACACCCGGTGCGCTGGTCACCGTGAGATGTTCGATGGTGGGCCAGCGGACCGCGGCCTGCCATTTGGCATTGAGCTGGGTCAGTGCGCGCTCCTCGCCGGTCTCAAGGTCTGCCAGAAAAAGCTCGGAGGGTGTGTTGAGATCCTGAGCGGTGAACAAAAGCTTGTTTCCCTTCCGATCCACGGGTTTGCAAGTGCGCCGGCCTTTGATCACCGGTTCGCAGGATTCGCGGCCGGAAAGGGCGATTCGGTACACGGTGGTTTTGCCACCACTTGAGACCGGCACCAGCACGGCTTTGCCGTCGGCAGTGAGATTCGACCAGGCAGGCGCCCGGGCGGCGGGGCTGTTGACCTGGATCAAGCCGCCCACGGCCAGATCCAGCTTTGCGGTGCGACTGCGCGGCTTACCGCCGGCGCGGTCAACGAGCCACAGCTGCGACTGGCGCGACAAATCTGATCCGGGTGCAGCGACGAAGCCGAGTTTTCCGCCGTCGGCAGTCCAGAACAAGAACATGGTCATTGATATGCCGGCGATTGTTTCGCACTTGCCTTTGCGGTTCACGACGCAAAGCTCTGCGGCCGTAAAATCGCTTTGGGAGGCCTTGGCGCCGACGGTAAAGGCGATTTCGCTGCTGTCGGGTGACCAGGCCATTACCATGACGAGGCCTTCGTGTTTTGTCAGGGCGCGCGGTTTGCCGCCCTTGACCGACACCAGGTAGACCGCCTGCTCGGCGTTCTGGATGTAACCCGGCACCATGTCAAAGCGGTACACGAGACGGTTGATGCGGACATGGTCATTTGGCCCCGGGGGCTTCGGCGGCGCCTGAAGGGCGGTGAAGGCGATCCAATTGCCGTCCGGCGACAGGGTAAAGGCCGTCACGCCCTGGGGCAGGGAAGTGATCGCTTCCGCCTCCCCGCCGTCCAGGGGCAGACGATGGACCTGCATCCCCTGGCCTTCGGGATCGCGGGCCGACATGAACAGCACCGATCGGCCATCCGGTGTGAAAGCCGGCGAGGCGGCGTCACTGCCCTGGGCTGTTAGGCGCTTGGTCTTACCGGATGCCACATCGACCTGCCACAGGGAGTTTAGCTGACGTTCCTTCTCCCCGCTGCCCACGGTTTCGCAAAGGTGGTAAACCGCCACGTCTCCGGCGGGCGAGAGCACCGCGTCCAGCACGTGCTTTGATTTGAATACATCGTCCTGGTGCATGGGCTTTAACTTCACGGATTTCTTTTTCTTTGCCATTGTCTTTCCCTTTTGCCGGATTAATTTTATTTAAGAAGTTAAAAAATACTCTTGTTTTTTTATATCATTAAATATATCTTGTCAATATTTTATTCATGTGTTTAAACAATGACGATGGCAGGACGCTGTTTCCGGCCGGCGCCATCGCCCCGTCAATGAAAACGCCCATGTCCTCCGCCCATGGCTGAAGGCAATCCGAATGAAGGGATCTTTTTGTATGAATGCGACAAACGACACCAAACCCAAGCGTGGCCGCCCGGCCAGGATTTCCCCTGAGCAGATATTGGCCGTGGCAAAAACTATTTCGTCCAAAGAGCTGACCATGTCCCTGGTGGCAGACAAGCTGGGGGTCAAGACGCCGGCACTCTATCACCATTTCAAATCCCGGGAGGATTTGCTGCTGGCGCTTGGCAGGCAAATCGCTCAGACCTTTCCCCTGCGGGCGCCCGATCCGGGCAACTGGCGCGCTTGGATATTGGCGACGGCCACGGACCTGCTCGATTTCATGCTTGCCAACCCGGTTTTGCAGGATGTGCGCGAGTGGGGACGCCTGCAGCCCATTTCCGTTCCCCTGATGGAAAATTTGCTTGAAACATTAGAGGAGGCCGGTTTCAGCACGGAACAGGCATATCGTATCTGGAATGTGGTATTTACACTGGCGATCGCCGATGCCAGAATCCTAACGGTTGCCCGGGATCCGAAATTTGCAGAGGAGCAGGAAGCAGCAGCAGCCCAATACGACGAAAGCCTGATGGAAACCGCACCCCGTACGGTGGCAATGGTCAATTTGATCAAGGGACAACCACCCGAAAAGATGGTGCGCGAAAATCTGCGCTGGCTGGTGGATAACTTGCCGGAGCCGAGTCAGAGTAAATAGCATATTAGGGGGACGTTCATGCATAAATGCATAACTTAAAAGTTATGCATTTATGCATGAACGTCCCCTTTTTTTCCCAACAAGATGTGGACCCGATGAACGATCCCCACCTGTGGCTGGAAGAGATTGAAGGAGACAAGGCACTTGCATGGGTTACCGATGAAAATCAGCGCACCATCAAACGCCTCACCGACGACAGCCGGTTTCAGGATATTTATTAGGCGGCGCATCTGGGGATTCTGGGTGCCTCCAACAGCGGCCTTTTGATGGGTGCTGCCGCGAACCTGGCGCAAAAAGCCAAGCTGGAGGCGCTGCAGTCGGTTTACCTGCTGCATCAATTATTCTAAATCTCGAAAAGGGAAAAAACTATGTCCAATACGATTGCTTCCACCCCCACCATTTCTACTTTAGGTTCGGCGACACGCTTGATCGAAGACGCCTGGCTGTTGGAGATGCAAAATACCCAGGTGGCATTTTCACTGGGTCACAAAGTCGACCGGCTGCCGGATATCAGCCTGGAGGCGATAACGGAAAACGCCCGGCGCTGGCGAGAGATCGGCGAGAAAGCGTTAGCCATCGGCGAAGATTCACTGCCCCATGACATGGCGGTGAACCTTCGTAACATCCGCTTCAATGCCCGGCATCGCAGCCGCCAGGACGACTGGTACTGGCTGGTTTTTGATCCTGCCGGTGTGGGTTTTTACGGTCTGTTTGCTGGGACTGCCTATTGTGGCGGCTTCATGTTCAACTCCCTGGCTGCTGATCTGCTTGCGCGATTTCGCTTTGACGATGCCGGTGATCTGGACCGCTATGCCGGCCTGCTGGCTGACACGACGCGCCTGATCCACCAGATGGCCGCCCGTACTGAAGGCCAGGCCCAGCGGGGGATTTACATGCCCAAATGCCAGATAGACCAAGCCCGGGTGCTGCTGGAACGGCTGAAGCAGGCTGTGATGGCTGCTGCCGCCGTTTCCGATGAGCGCCTGGGGAATCTGGCAACACCGGAATTCAAAGCACGCCTGGCGCAGCTGATTCAAAAAGACATCGGCGGTGCCTTTGACCAATTTATCAGTCTTCTGGGTGACGATTACCGGGCCCAGGCACCGGAGGCGGTGGGGATGGCCCAGTATCCCGGCGGTGCGGAGATCTATGCGGAGTTGGTGAAGCTCCATACCACCCAGGATCTAACCCCGCAGCAGGTGCACGACGCCGGCCTCAACCGAATACAGGAAATCCGCAGCCGAATGGCGGCCATCCGTGATGAGGTGGGCTTTGACGGAGACGATCTGGCCTATCTTGCCGGCATCGATGAAGACCCGGCCTGGCGGGCCGATACCGCCGATGGGGTGCAGGCGGTTTTCCGTGGTTATATCGAACGGATCAAGCCCTTGTATGACCAGTACTTTTATGAGCCCCCACCGGATGATTACGACGCTGAGGCCCTGCCTGCCGCGCTGGAAGGGTCCATGACCTTCGGTTTTTTCGATGCGCCGGGACCGGGAAAACTGAAAGGCCGATACCTGTTCAACGCCGCCAATCTCACGAAGAAGGGCCTGTGCAATATCGCCTCGCTCAATTACCACGAACTGGTCCCCGGGCATCATCTGCACCTGTCCACGCAGAAAAACAACCAAGCCGTTCACCCGATTCAGAATTTTGCCTTCCCCAACGCCTTTAACGAAGGATGGGCCGAATATGCCGGCACGCTGGCCGGCGAGTTGGGCTGTTACAGCAAGCCCGAAGAGCGCTTTGGCCGTCTGGTGATGGATGCGTTTCTCTCCTGCCGCCTGGTGGTGGATACGGGCATGAACACGTTTGGCTGGACACTGGAAAAGGCGCGTGACTACATGCGCGAAAATGCCTTTATGTCCGAAGCCGAAGTGTTCAGTGAAAGCGTACGCTACTCCTGCGATATACCGGCCCAGTCGCTGGCCTACAAGCTGGGCGATATACAGATGCTGCGCCTGCGAGAAAAGATGCAGGTCGCACTCGGTGAAAAATTCGATATTCGCGATTTTCACCAGGCCGTGCTCCATCCGGGCGGCATGCCCCTACCGGATCTCGAATGGCATATTGATTGGACTATCGATCAATTGCGCAAATCCTAATAAAAGCGGAGGGGTCAGGTCTCAACATTTCACACAGTTGTGTGAAATGTTGAGACCTGACCCCTTGCGCTATGGAAAAACGTGCATTATCATTTTTGGGAAAACTGTCCGAGGGTTTCGGCCCTTCGGGTTTTGAGTGCCGCCACGGTGCAGAAAGAAATGGTCACAGCCAAAGGACAAACGGCAAATGACAAATGACGGGAGATATAAAATGAACTGGGTATCCATCGATAACGACAAGTGTAACGAATGCGGGATTTGTGTGCTTCGGTGTATGAGCTGTTTCAGTCAGATAGAGGCCGGGATTGTTGCCCAGGCCGATATCACCAACTGCAACATCTGCGGGCATTGTGTGTCCCTGTGCCCCACCGACGCTATTACACATACCGAAATGGACATGGCCAATTTCATCGAAACCGGCAAGAATGACCTTTTGGAAGCCGATGCATTCGTGCGGTTTGTCAGAAGACGCCGAAGCCACCGCCATTTTAAGAACAAACCGATCCCCAGGGCGGACCTGGAGAAGTTGATCGACATCTGTCGCTATGCCCCGACCGGTAGCAATGATCAAAATGTCAACATCCTGGTCATCCAGGATCGGAACCGAATCGAAAAGCTGGCCGACATGACCATTGATTTTTTTAAACAGCTCGGGGCGTCGTTTGAAAAAAAGATTGAATCCTTAAAGGCTGAAGGCAAAGACGTTTCGGAAGATCTGCAACGAATGCAATTCTACGCAGATCGCCTGACCCTTGCCCGGGAAACCGGCATCAATCCCATTTTTTATAATGCGCCGGCCGTCCTTGTCTTCCATGCCCCCCAGACCGGTAGCTGTCCCAAGGATAATTGCGTGATTGCCTCGACTACCATGGGCCTTGCCGCCATGACCATGGGCCTGGAAAGCACCTATATCGGTCTCTTTGAAGCAGCCGCTTTGGGTTATCCGGAGGTGAACAAAGAATTGAACCTGCCGGCGGGCCATCAAGTCTATTCGGTGCTGATACTGGGGTACCCGGCCTTAAAATACCAGCGAACCGTTGACCGAAAACCCATCAATGTAAGATGGGATGAATAAGAAAAAGAGGAAAAAGAGGGGA
>JAFDDL010000217.1 GCA_019310865.1 Deltaproteobacteria bacterium
TGGCTCACTGGCTCAAGGGGGCCGGCGGATCTGTCGGATATGACGATTTTGTCAAACCGGCCGAGGACATGGAGAGGTGCGCCAGAGCGGAGCATGTAGAAAAAGCGGGCCGAATGCTCGAAGAGGTAAAATCACTCGTTACGGCCATCGTACCACCGGCAATGGACAAAAAGCTTGTGGACGGGTCTGAAAATAAACGCACCCGGGTATGAAAGGGAAATAATCATGAATTTGTTTGGCGAAAGCGACAAGAAAATGAACGATGCCAAGATAATGATCGTCGATGACGAGCCGATCAATATCGATGTGGTTCAGGCGTTCCTGGAAGAGAAAGGTTATCACAATTTTGTGACACTTGAAGATTCGACCCAGGCAATGGATACAATCGAAGAGACACGCCCTGACTTGCTGCTGCTAGATCTGATTATGCCCGAGGTGTCCGGTTTTGATATTTTGTCAGCTGCGCGCGCGCATCCGAGGCTCAAACATATGCCCATCATCATATTGACTGCGTCCACGGACACGGAAAACAAACTGAAAGCATTGGACCTCGGTGCCACGGATTTTCTTGCAAAACCCCTGGATCAGAGTGAACTTGGCCTACGTGTGCGAAATACCTTGGCTGCCAAGGCTTATCAGGACCAGCTTGCCTATTATGATGCCCTGACCAAGCTTCCCAACCGGGATCTGTTTATGGAAGATTTCTCTTGGGCATTAAAATCCGCCAAGCGCCACAAGGATCAGCTGGCATTATTGAGTATCGAGATTGACAATTTCGATAAGGTGAAAAATACCATGGGACTTCCTGCGGGCGACGAGGTGCTGCGCATCGTGGTACAGCGTATTCAACAAGTGATCAGGGAGGCGGATGTCCTGAGTCGACTTCAGGAGGATGATTACACTGGGGCCACCTTGTTTCACCTGGACAGCTGTGTGTTTTCATTGCTGTTGAACCGCATTCAGAGTGCTGAAAATGCGGCCATTGTTGCCAAGCGCATTATTAAAGGCGTCCGGGCGCCAATTCAAATGATGGGTTCGGAAATTTATGTTTCCGCAAGCATCGGCATCGCAACCTATCCGCCTGAAAGTGATGAGCCGGCCGAACTGCTGCGGTTTGCTTCGAGTGCCAAGGATTATGCCAAAAAAATGGGCGGGAATTGCTTGCAGTTCTCTTCCAGCGCCATAAATGAGATGTATGAAAAGCGCCTGAAACTTGAAGCCAAACTTCGAAATGCCCTGCACAACGATGAATTCGTACTGTACTATCAGCCAAAGGTAGACGTGAAAACAAGTGTCGTCAAAGGGGTCGAAGCGCTATTGAGATGGGACAGCGATAAAGGCCTGATAGGGCCGGACGCGTTCATTCCATTGGCGGAAGAGACGGGGCTTATCATTCCCATTGGTGAGTGGGTTCTACGAGAGGCTTGCCGGCAGCTTGGCCAATGGCAGCAGTCAGGCCGGGACACAATCAGTATGGCCGTTAATTTATCTGCCAAGCAGTTTACCGATGCCGAGGTTATGTCGACGGTAAAACACATCATCACCAGCAGTGGCATCGATACACGATTCCTGACACTCGAGCTTACAGAGAGCGTCTTGATTCACAATATCAAGGAGAAAATCGAGATGTTGAAAAGCCTGAAAAAAATCGGGGTGAAGTTGTCCATCGATGACTTCGGTACCGGATACTCATCGCTCAACTATCTGAGGAAACTACCGGTTGACGAATTAAAGATAGACCGTTCTTTTATTAAGGAAGTGTCGGAACGTGCTGACAGTCGGGCCATTGTTTCAACCATTGTATATCTGGCAAAGAACCTGAATCTGTTAACGGTTGCTGAGGGCATCGAAAAAAAAGAAGAGCTGGCATTCCTGAAAACCCTGGGATGCAATCAGTATCAGGGATTTTTTTACAGCCGACCTGTTCCGGCCGATGTGCTGTTCAGTCAAAAAGCGATTGAGACTCGCATGAAAACGGATGCAAGTCATGTGGCTGCATAAATAAAGATTTTATGTGCGTTGCGTGACTTGGCCAATTGCTCAGGATCTGTACTATCGGCGCTTTCCTCTGATACGCGCTGCACGCTGCGTTAATGTGTCGGCTTCCTCATTTTGCTGCAAGGCGCGATACATCGCAGCCAAATGCAAGAGGCTGGTGGCCACATCGGGGTGGTCGAGTCCCAGTGTTTTCTCCTTTATCCCAAGCGCCCGCTTGTATAGCGGCTCGGCAAGTGCATATTCTCCCTGGGTTTCATAGAGCATGGCCAGGTTGTTCAGACCTGTTACCATATCGGGGTGGTCGGGCCCGAGCGCTTTCTCTTGGATCGCAAGCGAGCGTTTGAGGAGCGGCTCGGCAAGTGCGTACCGGCATTGGGTGTGGTAGAGCAAGGCCAGGTTGCTCAAACTGGTGGTCACATCGGGATGGTCGGGCCCGACGTTTTTCACGGCTACGTTGAGGGCCTTCTTGGCGATAACGATGGCGCGGTCAATATTGCCCGTGTAAAATAGTTCCTGGACCTCCTGATTAAAGATTTCCCATTCAATACCGGCACCTTGTGCGAACACGGGCGCTGTGGCCAAAAACAAGAGCAAAAAAGCCGTTGAAGTTATCAATATGCATTTCATGGGTCTTGTGTCATTTCTTCCGGTGCTGTGGTCGAAATGCCAATTACCCCCCTCCACACACAATTCCGGCCATTCGGTTTTCCCACATGGCACGCATCGCTATGTTCGCCCTAACTTACCAAGATTTTCTTTCATAATGCAAGTGCTTCCCTTTTTTGCTTTGAATTCAGGTTGGTACGGTTTTAGTTCCCGATCCTTATTGTCAGCTCTTTTCTTGAGGGTGGCTCAGAGCAGATTGTCCAAGGTAATAAACGGCCCAAACGTTACACTTGGATGCGAAAGTTTGGGCATTAGAAAAAGTAATCAGCTATTTTCGATTGTTAAATTGCCTGCATTGGCAACCGAATGTTGACCCACCGCGCTGTGGATTAATTTCTGGTACAACCGAATGGTTACGTGATCTTGATCGGATGGGTTTGGGAGTCGTGAAGTCGGCTCCACGATGGTTCAAGTCCGGCCTGTTGGTTATTTTTTGTTGACAACCTGCGTCCAGAGAGGCATATTGACTAAATTTTTTGATGTCAAATTGCGAAAAAAACATTTTAACTTATTGTAATAATAGAGAAAACCTATGTCGAGCTATGGCTTTAAAGCAGACCGGTTTTATCCCGGTTTGTTGTTCTGTGCGCTGGTGTCGGCCTTTGGGCTGACCTGGTGGCAAATTGATGTTTGGATGGCATTGCCAACCTGGAAATGGACGCACCTCGGAGCGGCCCGAAATCATCTGACTGTGGGGTTTACAGTTTGGATCTTGTTTATTCTGGGGTGGCGGATCTGGTTTGCCTGTCGATATCGCCCCTTTGCCCCCTTGGCTGACGATGCGCTGCCGATCGTTACGGTGGTGATTCCGGCCTATAATGAGGGCGAGCAGGTGCTGCATACCGTTCGATCGGTTATGGCCAGCCATTATCCTGCGTGCAAAATGCAGGTTATTTGCGTGGACGATGGATCCGTGGATGATACCTGGCAGTGGATGAATGCCGCTCGAAAAGAGTTTGGCAAACGGGTGCGATTGATTCAGCAACCACAAAATTGTGGTAAACGGCATGCCCTGATGGCCGGATTTGCAAAGGCAGACGGGCAGGTATATGTGACCATCGATTCGGATTCCGAGGTGCTGCCGGAAACCCTGCGCCACCTTGTGAGCCCCATGGGGCATGATCCGCGTGTGGGCGCTGTTGCCGGAAATGTGCGTGTGCTCAATCTGGCCGATGGCGCCATCCCCAAGATGATGGAAGTTTCCTTTACGAGCGCGTTTGACTTTATTCGATCCGGCCAGAGCGTATACGGCGGGGTTTTCTGCACACCCGGGGCACTGTCCGCATATCGCGCATCGGTGGTGGCCCCCCATCTGACCGGTTGGGCCAATCAGACATTCATGGGATCCCCCGCAACCATCGGAGAGGACCGGGCATTGACCAATCTGATATTGGGGTGTGGTTCACGTGTGGTTTATCAGCGCGATGCCGTTGTGCTGACCAAGGTCCCGACCCGTTTCTCCGGGCTGCGGCGCATGCTGCTCCGGTGGGCTCGCAGCAACGTTCGCGAAAACCTGGTGATGCTCTAGTTTCTTCTGCGGCGATTTCGCGGTAGTGACAAGGGTAGCGGATGGATTCGCCTGTTCAGCACCACCCAACTGCTGCGAATGACCATCGGTGAGGCGTTTAAGTTCGCCATGGTTGCCCAGCTGCTACTGATTCCTCTGGCCACCTTAATTGCTGTTCTGGCGGGCTGTTTTATCGCCGCTGTATTGCCGGCTGTGGTTCATCAGTGGCGCTACGGTGGATGGTTTGGCTGGTGCTGGGCAATTCCTTACTCCTTTTTCTGGCTGTTTGGTTTGTCATGGATCACCCTCTGGGGATTGCTGACCGCGCCGCGTTCCGCCTGGTTGACTCGAGAATTGACGCCGGATGCAAGCCCTTGTACCGGATCCAAGCTCCTGCGCCTGCTCAATGTAACCAAAGTATTTACCAGATCCCTATAGAAACAGAAAAATCCATTGATTTTCGCGGTCTGTTTTTGATATTCAACCGTTTGAATATTCCAGGTTTCTGCGTCGAAACGAAGTGCGGGTCCTCTTGAAAACGGACAGACGTTTAAATGAACCCATCGTTCGTGGTGGCTGAAATTTTAAGTTTGATTTATCGAGAAGACTCATTTATTAATAAGAATTAAGCCCATTTCGGCTGCCATTGGATGGGCAGGGAAAGGCGATGCGTGAATCTGGTAATGATGGTAATAAAACCATTTTCCACAAAAGAGCTGTTCAGCGCAATCGATGGGGAATTGGGTCAGTGACGGGAAAATGTATTGTGTTGGATGGTAGTGGAATAGGAGTGATCATACAGACAAATGCCACGGGAAATTGAAATGAGATATTATCATTCGGTTCAGGAAGCAGCTGAATTTTTAAGAATGACCCTTCGGTACCTGGGCGAACACAAGTTGCCCACGGATCCGACAAACTATGCGGTCTGGTATGAGTATGTCTCCAAGTTCAACCCGGAATTAATAGCCGCTTTGGAAAAAAGCCTCAACCGTGAAAAACGCCTGACACCCGAGTCTGCCAATGTTCTTTACATTGAACACATCGTTCACCAGAACAAGGCCCTCATAGAGACCATCAAAATCGAACTGACGCTTATCCTGAAAGAAGTCCTTGGTGATGTGACAGGCGCCGGCGGGGATTTTTCAAAATTCGAGAACTGTTTAAAGGGATTTTCCGAAACGATCAGCAAGGCTGACAATAAGCCGTCCTTGCACAGCAGCTTCAAGGAGTTGCTGCTTGAAGTGAAAAACATTGAAGCTTCCCGGGCAAATCTTGAAGCGCGTTTGAGGCATGCAGACAGCGAGCTGAAAGCCCTGGAATCAAAGCTCAAGGAGGCAGAGCAGCATGCCACAACAGATGCCTTGACCGGCCTTTTAAATCGAAGAAGCTTTGAAGAAAAACTTGAACAACAGATCAATGCGACCACACAGGACGGCAAGGCGTTAGCTTTGATTATTTTGGATATCGATCATTTCAAACGAATCAATGATACTTACGGTCATCTGACAGGGGACGATCTGCTTCGAATCATTGCCAAAACATTGACGGATTTCGTCAAGGGAAAAGACGTCGTTTGCCGTTACGGCGGCGAGGAGTTTGTTATTCTTTTGCCGGACACACCAATAGCCGGTGCGACGACTGTCGCTGAAAAAATCCGGGCGCATTTTTCGGACATGTCCTGGAAACAAAAAAGTACGGGGGTTTCCATGGGAAAAGTGACGTTGTCTTTTGGAATTTCCACCTACAGACCTGGTGAAACCCTCACATCGTTTGTTCAGAGAGCGGATGTTGCATTGTATCAATCGAAAAAACTGGGTCGCAATAGGGTCACTACGGAAACTAGTTAGTGTCCGGCCTTGTCGAGCGTTTCCAGCTGCTTGTCAAATTCCACCGACTTTTCTTCGTGTGCAAGGCTGAGTCTCTCAAGCGTTTCAAATTGGGCGTCAATTTCTTCCTGATATCGGTGGATTTCCTTGGAGATCTTTGCAATATTCGCCCCTCCCCCAGCCTGTGATACGGCCAGCATTTCTTGATTCAGCTCGCCGATCTTTTTTTCATTATGATCAATTTTGTCTTCCGATTCAGCCATTTGCCGTTCCAAGGGCTTTAACAGCCGTGCCCGTTCAGCGATGATGTGAGACCGCCGTTGCCGCAATTGTTTCTTATTCAGCTTATCGCCGCCCGGTGACCCATTCGAGCCTTGTCTTGC
>JAFDDL010000218.1 GCA_019310865.1 Deltaproteobacteria bacterium
AGCCTTTGGCCGGAAGATGCCCGTGGTGCAGAAGATTCTTGAAAATGACACCTTCAACGAAGAGTGGAAAAAGATTCAGCTTTTCGAAGAGGACTTTAAAAAGATCGATCTGCCGGTCATGCACGTGACCGGGTGGTTTGACGGCGACCAGGTCGGCGCCATGCATTATTACCTGAACATGATCGAGCATTCCCCCAACGCCCAGGAGCAATATCTGCTCATAGGACCCTGGGACCACCCGCAGACCTTTTTCGGCGGGATACCCTCTTTGGGAGACATGAAATTCACCGAAGACTCGGTAGTTGACAACAACCTTTTGCATCTTCAGTTTTTCGATCATTATCTGAAGGGAACCGCGCCCACCTTCGAGCACCCAAAGGTTCGTATTTACATTACGGGAATTAACGAATGGCGCGAAAGCGACGCCTTCCCCTTCCCCACCAACGAAGAAAAAAGGCTGTATCTTACAAGTGGCGGCAACGCGGGGGCCAAGGATAGCGATGGGAAGCTCTCTTGGGAAGCTCCGGGGGAAGAGCCCACGGACCACTTTGTGTTCGACCCCAAAAACCCGGCACCGGGCATGCTCCATAAGCCGGGTGCTCCGTCCGCGCTATGCTTGGGCGTGGATATTAGTGAGCACGTGGAAGCCCGTGACGATGTTCTCACCTACACCAGCGAGGTCCTGGAAGAAACGCTAATCATCGCAGGGCACGTGGAGGTGGAGCTTTACGCCGCCACGGACGGCTCGGACACCGATTTTGTGGTGTGGCTGACGGATGTGCACCCGGACGGCAAATCTGTGAACCTGGGGCCCGCGAGCTTCGGGATTTTGCGCGGGCGTTTCCGGGAAGGGTATGAAAAAGAAGTCTTGCTCACTCCGGGAAAACCTGAAAAATACCGCATCAAGCTGTGGCACATCGGTCATGCGTTTTTGCCGGGGCATAGAGTCCGCGTCCAAGTGACAAGCGGTGCTTATCCTGATATTGCCCCCAACCAGAACACAGGCAACCCCGTGCCCACAGACACCGAGTGGCGCATCGCCAACCAGACCATCTATCATGACACCTTGCGGCCCTCGGCGGTGATTTTGCCGGTGGTTAAAGCGTAAAATCCTATATGCGAAAGGAATTTTAATATGGCCGACAGATTGATTGTCCTGAAAGGCGGCAAACTCATTGATGGCACGGGAACCGAACCCATCGAAGACGCCGATGTGGTTATCCGGGGAAGCAAAATAGAGGCAGTGGGCGCTGCGGGGACAGTCGAATGTCCCCCAGAGGTGCAGGTGCTGGGTGTGTATCCGGATGGTCGTGCCTATAATATTCACGATGGCATCATTCGAACCCGTTACCGGGAGGGCATGCTGAAAAACGTGCGCATGACACCCGGTGAGGTGTATGAAGTGACCATCGATTTGCAGGCAACAGCCAATTATTTTGGGCCGGGTCATTGCATTCGCCTTGAAATATCCAGCAGCAATTTTCCCCGATTTGAACGGAACCTGAATACCGGCGGAAACAACTATGACGAAACCGAGTGGATCGTGGCGGAAAATACGGTTTACCATTCGGAAAAACACCCGTCGCATATTTTACTGCCGATAAGCAAAGGATAACGCATGCTTCTTACAAAGGCCGAACAAGACATTCTTGACGGAAAACACGGCCGGACGCTTCAAAAGATCATGAAAACCCTGGTACTTTACGGTGAAGCGCTTGAGGCCGAAAAGCTTGTGGATATCGAATGGGGCGGACAATTTTCCATCCCCTTTGCCTTACCCGGGGTTGGGCCGCGCCTTGCGATGCTGAACGAACTGGTGGATGCGGGCCTTAAAACCACACTTCCTTTCACGTTGGATCCGCGGGCGCCGGTTGATTTTAAGGCCCTGGGCACCACGCCGGAGCAAATCGAATTATTTGGGAAAATGTTGGTGGATCAACCGGCCTATGACGGGGCCATGTTGAAATTGGGCCTCCGGGATAAGGATGCCTATACCTGCACACCCTATTTACCGGAGGTGGGCAACATTCCCCCCAAGGGAACCGTGATGGCCTGGTCGGAATCGTCATGTGTTGTTTATGCAAACTCTGTTTTGGCAGCTCGAACCAATCGCAATGCCGCCATCCTGGATATTTTGTCCAATATCGTTGGGAAAACGCCATTGACCGGTCTTTTGACCGATGAAGGCCGCCGGGCGACATGGCGTATCGATGTAAAAACCCGAAAACGGCCAAATCCGCAGCTGCTGGGCGGTGCCATCGGGATGAAAGTGATGGAAGATGTACCCTTCATTACCGGTCTGAATCGGTTTCTGTCTCCCGAGTTAAATCCGGAAACCATAGATTTTTTAAAAGAGATGGGGGCTGCCTGTGCCGCCATTGGGGCGGTGGGGCTCTACCACATTGAAAACATAACCCCGGAAGCGGTGGAATCCGGAAGGGGGCTTTTAACATCCGATTACAAGACCTATACCATCGATGACGAGGTGCTCGATTCCATATTTACTGCTTATCCGGTCATGTGGAAAGACAAGACCGCCAAACCGAAAAAATGCATGATCGGCTGTCCCCACTTAAGTCTCAGAGAGCTTTACTGGTGGACCGAGGAAATCAGCAACGCCCTGACAGCAGCCGGACAAAATCAGGTGACGCTCGAAACCATCATGTGTGCCGCCCCCCAGGTCCTTGAAAAATTTCAATCGGATCAAGTGGCATATAACCGCCTCGAGCAAATCGGTGTAAAACTTAGCGATACCTGCATTGAATCCTATATGAACAATCCGTTGTGCGCCCAGGACGCCGTGGTTACAAATTCAAACAAATTTAGAGCATTTACCCCGGCCAGAATGTTTCTGGACGCCGAGCTCGTTCAAATTATTGTCAGCGGTGACCTGCCGGAAAGGGATTAACATGAAACAATTTAAAGGAAGAGCGATTCTACCGGTTGAAATTGATGGTGTCGCCGTGGTTACCCATACCGGTTTCAACACCTTGGCTACCTATTACAAATGCATTATTGACAACACCACCCGCGCTATTTGTGGTGACCAAAATAATCCAGAGCTTTTTGGCAATAATCTGACCGACAAGATCATCTGTCTTCCCAAAGGTATCGGTTCCACGTCCACCGGTGCCACCTGGGATGCGGTAGTCAAAATGAAAATCGCCCCCCGGGCCATGCTGTTTTCGGAGCGAATAGATTCGCTCAGTGCTGCGGGGCTAGTCATGGCCGATGTCTGGCAGGGAAAACGAATCTGTACGGTTGACCAGCTGGGAGACGACTTTTTAAATCAGGTTCAAACCGGGCAAAGCGTCCGCATCGATTTAAACGGGAACGTAACGATTGAATGAAAGGAAAAAGAGATGAACATTAAACGAATCATTCATTTGGGTATCATGGCAAAGGCAATGGAGCCGGTCAAAAAGCTGTATCAGGACACATTGGGGCTGCCGCTTGGACATGAAGAATTGTATGAAGGAACGGTTGATATCAGCTTTTTGCCGGTGGGAGATTCATCCGTTGAGATCTTTGCGGATAATCCGGTCACCGGTACGGGCGATGTTACGCAAGAGATCGAAGAACTTGGCGGTGAAGGGATTCATCACGTCGCCTTTGAAGTGGATGATCTGGACGGTGCCCTTGACGAGCTAAAGGCAAAAAATGTGCCCATCCGTGAAGGCGATCCCAGACCGGGGGCACACGACACCCGTATTGCTTTTTTGGATATTTCGGCAACCCATGGCGTGCTAATAGAACTCGTTGAGTGTGCTGCATAAAAAAACTTGATAAAAAAGGGTAAATGGCCCTTGATCTGGAGAAATACACATGACAACAAACCGTAGCCTATCCCCATCGACCGTCTTGACACTGTTGATAAGCATGGGATTTATTGGCAGCTTTGCCATGATCGTCATGCCCCCGTTGTTTTCTGAAATTATAACTGACATCAATTTGACAAAGGCGCAAATGGGATCTCTCATGGGCATCACCATGCTCTCTGCGATTATTTTTGCACCCATTGGGGGCATGGTCGCCGATAAAATCGGTTGCCGTTGGACCATGGGAATCGGTACACTGGTGGTTGCTGTGGCCGGCGGGCTTCGCGGGGCAATGGTTACGCCTTTCGGGCTTATCGCCTGTATGTTTATTATCGGTGTGGGATTTAATTTCCTGATGCCCAGCATTCCGAAAGTCCTGGGTCAGTGGTTTACACCGGACAAACTGGCATTCACCAATGGTCTCAATGTGGCCGGCGCCGGAGTGGGAGGCGCCATCGGGGTGGCGACCGCTGCCAGTCTGCTGTCACCTGCATTTGGAGGATGGCGGGGCGTCATGGTGGCCACCTCCGTTTGTGTTTTTCTGACCGGGATTCTATGGGTGCTGATTTACCGGGATCCCATCGCCGAAGACAGTGTCAAAGCGCAAAATACGTTGATGCTTGCCAATTTTAAACGGGTGGCAAAGCTGAAAAACATCCAATTGTTGGCCGCCATGGCGCTCTTTCAGTCCCTCGGATTTTTACCGGTGATGTCGTTTCTTCCCATCAGCCTCGAAGAAAGAGGGATTGCCCACGCCGGGGAACTCACCGGAATTGTCATGGCCACCGCGGTGGTATTCAATATTATCGGTGGTCGTATTTCGGACCGAATCGGCAAACGCAAACCGATAATCTTTTTCGGTACGGCCATCGCCGGTTTTTGTGTCTTGACCTACGCAAGCTTAAGCACCATTCCCCTGATTCTCGTGCTGATGATCACAGGCGCCGGCGTCGGTTCGCTCGCTCCCGTTATGCTCACGATTCCCATTGAAATGGAAGAGGTTGGGCCCGAACTGGCGGCAACGGCCGTTGGGTTTATATTGATGTTTCAAAGCATCTCCGGCTTTTTTGGGCCGATTCTGGCAGGAAAGCTGATTGACATAACCAGTTACACGGTTGGCTTTATCTTTATGGGCTGCGCCATTATCCTGAGTGCTTTGTTTGTTATTCCCATGAAAGAACCGGCAAGAGGGACGGGCAAGGTTGTTGCCGCCCCCGTGAAGGAAGCAGCAACCAGTTCGGAATAAAGTATAGGAGACAAGTTTATGTATGATGTGTTGATTAAAAAAGGAAACCTCGCCGACGGAAGCGGGAAAGCATGCCATGTTGCGGACATCGCGGTCAAAGACGAAACCATTGTAGCCATTGGTTCGGATCTGCAAGGGGATGCCCAAAAGATAATCGATGCCGATGGGCTGATTGTGTCACCGGGGTTTATCGATAATCACAGTCATAGTGACTTCGGGATCGTGGGGAAATATCGATTCGACAACATGGTCGAACAGGGAATCACGACAGAAGTTGTGGGACAGTGCGGTGCGACACTCGCGCCGGCGACATACGAAATCGTGAAACAATCAGCCCAAGAATTCGGGTTTACCGAGGAAGACGTAAAATTCTATTCGGAAAAACTGGGGACGTTCGAAGACTATTTGACATATCTCGACAGCATCGATCTTGGAGATAACTGGGCTGTTTTCGTCGGACACGCAACTATCCGCGAATACGTGCTTGGATTTGAAAACAGACCCCCGTCGCCCAAAGAACTGGAGCAGATGAAGGACCTGGTTCGACAGGCCATGGAAGCCGGCGCGCTGGGTGTTTCCGCAGGGCTGATTTATCCGCCAGGCGCTTTTGCAAATACGGATGAACTGGTAGCGCTTTTGAAAGTGGCCGCAGAATACGGCGGAAGTTACACCACGCATATGAGAAGCGAGGGGGGCACGATCCTTGAATCCATCGAAGAAGCTCTCGAGATTGGTGAGCGGGCTGGTGTGCCGGTGAACATTTCTCACCTTAAAGTTGGCGGTAAAGATAACTGGCATAAGTTGGATGCTGTTTTTGAACTGATCGAAAATGCGCAGAGCAAGGGCATGAAAGTGCGTGCCGACATGTACCCATACCTTGCGGGATCCACCGCATTAATGGCGGCACTTCCAAATAAGTTTGCAGCTGTGGGGCCTGAAAAGGCCGTTGAAAATTTGAAAAACCGTGATTTCAGAAAAGAGGTGTGGCAGGAGCTTCAAACCGGAACCGGTTTTGAAAATCTGATTGAATATTGTGGTTTTGAAGGGATTATGGTGGTGACGGCATCGGTTACCAAGGATCTGATTGGCCGGTATGGTGCGGACATCGCCGAGGAAAGAAAATCGGATCCCTTCGATGTCTTCTGCGATATTATCGTTGAGAACAATGGGCAAACCTTTGCCGCATACTTCATGCGCCAAGAGGAACAGGTTACCAAGCAATTTGCACGGCCCTATGTAATGGGCGGTACGGACGGCGGTATCGAATCGTCATCTTTCCCCATATTCCACCCCAGACACATCGGCACCTTTCCCCAGCAAATTGTCAGCATCGAGGAAGCAGTGCATAAATTTTCGTTTCTGCCGGCGGACATGGCCGGGCTGAAAACCAAAGGGCTCATCAAGGAAGGCTACGACGCAGACATCACCATATTTGATCTGGACACCCTGACGGACCATGCGGATTATGTCAACCCTGGGGCAAAAAATGAAGGCATGAAATATGTCGTCATAAACGGCGTGATTGCTGTTGAGGACGATCGCTTTACCGGAAGGCATGCCGGGAAAGTGCTCAGAACTGATAGCAACCCCTCCGGGCTTTACCGGAGATCAAAAGAGTTGAAAGGAACAAGAGATGAAAATACCGAAACTTATCGTACAGGTGGCCATTACCGGATCAGATACAACCCCGTCACAAAGTCCCTATATTCCCATTACCACAGATGAAATTGTCGAAGAATGTTACCGGTGTAGGCAAGCCGGCGCATCGATGGTCCATCTGCATATACGAGATCCAAAAGACGGCAAACCGGTGGGTCGAATGGATCTGTGGGAAGAAACCCTGAAAAGAGTCAAACGCAAATGCGACGACCTCATTATCGGTGTCACCACCGGTGGTTTCTATGGTGCAACCATTGATGACCGTCTGGATGTGATTCGAAACTTCGAACCGGAAATCGCCTCTTTTACCCCGGAAAGTGTCACGATCTGTCACACGCACATTATTCCCAGGGTTCAGGAGTGGAAATACGATTGGGAAAAAGAATACTTGGAAAGTACCGCCTCGGCTACATTTTCAAATACCTGGGAGGAAATAGAGCTTTTCGCCAAGACCATGCGGGAGCACGGCACCAAACCGGAGTGCGAATTTTTCGGTTCCAGTGGTCTATACAATACACGAGAGCTTTGGCGTTCGGGTATCCTTGAAGCGCCCTTGGCGATTCAATGCGTCTTTGGCGCCAGGGGGGGGACCGGCGCATACCCGTCCGAGGTGGTGCATTTTCAGACAGAGGCCGTCAGGCATCTCGGGCCGGACACCTTCAACTGGTCGGTTATCGGTGTTGGCTATCCCCGCCAGTACACCCTGGGCGCTCTGGCCATCTCCATGATGGGACATGTGCGCGTCGGCATGGAGGACAACATCTACGTGAGACTTAAGGGCAGTGACAAAGTAAATTATTAGAGATGAAAAACATGATCTAAGGGCTCGCGCATAAATAACTTCTAGGGAGGAATATCATGCTGAAGACAAATGAAAAAAAAGTAGTTGAATTTTTACTTCCGTGTCAACCCGGCCCCCCACTGCTGTTGCCGGGATGGCAAGTGGATCATGAGGGAAGCCCTTTCAAGCTTCCGGAATCCGGCGGAATTACCCTCAATGTGCAGGTGGGGGATCTTGCCTCAGGTTTTGAGGGAGATCATGTGGAACCGGGCGTCAGTTGCACTGCGAATGCTTTAAAACCCTTGGAATTTCCAAATAACATCCTGCAGCTTTATTCCTGTGTGGGGAATACGGCCAGGATCGTTTCCAGTCTGGACGAGAGTATAAAAGGCGCCAAAGGTGTGGTGACGGGTCAGCATGGTGGTTCCGAGCATGTGATGGTGTATTTTCCAAGAGAGGTGCGTGAAAAAATGACCTATGAGGACAAGATCATTATTCAGGCCCGGGGCCAGGGACTGAAGCTGATCGATTATCCGGATATAAAATTGTACAACCTGGACCCTGATTTGCTGAAAAAAATGAAAATTGAGGAGAAAAACGGAAAACTTTCCGTTCCCGTAACCACTATAGTGCCTCCTGTCTGCATGGGCGCAGGTATTGGCATGTTGAATCCGGGCGCAGGTGATTATGATATCAGTACCAATGATTTGTATACGGTTAAAAAGTACAAACTGGATCAGATTCGTTTGGGAGATTTTGTTGCACTCACGGATCACGATAACTGCTATGGCCGTACGTATAAAAAAGGGGCAATCACCATCGGGATTGTGTGCCACAGCGACTGCTATTTGGCGGGTCACGGACCCGGTGTCTGCACCCTGATTACTTGCGACAAATCATTGATTGAACCGAAAATAGACCCTGATGCCAATATTGCCAACCGGTTGCAAATCGGGACTTGCCGAAAAGACTGATCTACAAAGATTACCGATAATTGAAAACGGAGGTTTCTATGACTACCAATAACAACACGCAACCACCCGCATTCGATCAGCCCAAAGCGCGCATCTACGTAACCGGCAGCAATGAATGGCGCGAGTATGACACCTATCCACCCCCGGCCATGGCGGAAAAATGGCTCTACCTGCACAGCCGCGGCAACGCCAACACCTTAAGCGGTGACGGCCGCCTCTCTTGGAAAAAGCCG